>CAMTOX010000393.1 GCA_947074225.1 uncultured bacterium | reverse complement strand
CAAACTTCAGATAGAGTTGTATGCAGTTGGCTAACAGGTTCCAGGTTAGGTTCCATTGCTCATAATCCCATTCGCTAAAAAAGAGACAACCGAAATCATCAACCGGCTTATGTTTATCATTGTAGAAATCGCTAAAGGCTAACAACCATTGCCTATCGGTAAAACTTGAACCGCTACCCTTGATTGCATGGTTGGTAGCTATGTAGATTTTGGCAGATTTTTGGAATGGGACAGTTATACGTCTACCTCCTTTATAGTTAATAGACCAATCTCCGGTTATGTTGGGAAAGAGGAATTCAAAATTAAAATTCTGCAAAACGTCGTCAATGAAAACCATCTTAGTATTCTCTTGTACATCGTTCCAAATGAATTGATCATTGAAAATATCACTTCTCTTTCCTGGTATGTAGGCTGTCGATACTACCGCTCTCATCAATTCGCCTACTAACGACTTTCCACTTCGACCATTAGACTCACCGACCTCACTCTGCTTGCCATCCATGCCTATAACTGCGCGGGATACATTATTGTCTTTTGCCTCCATTACCATATAACCAATAGCGCATAATTTACTTAACAGGTGGATGTTATTCTCATTCTCTTCTGCCGAATTTTTCTCTTTATTAGACTTACGCCAGGTGAAGTTACTTGTGTTAACAAGGAACTGAAGATAATGAGACAATCTTCCCTTATCGTTTACCTTATAGCTATATTGATCGTCATTAATGTCAAACGTTATTAGCGGTTCACCCAAATATGCAGCAGGTATATTCTTGCGTTGTTCTTCCCAAATATGATGTGTAATGCTCTCATAACCCATCTCTTTAACATCATCAGTCGTAATGTACCAACACTTTTTGTCGAAATAAAAATATTGGCTGTCTCGTGTTGGTTTTTTGAAATTCGGCTCAATAAAGGAAAGAAGCGATAACTTATCAGGTCCGACATATTGAGAGACTCCTTTAATCAACATCTCGTTCACCTCTTTTTTGCAATTGCACTTAGCAAATTGGAACAAGAAGTCTCGAGCGTCACTTGCTTCGATAGACCTAACGACAGGGGGATCAAGCTGAATAAATTGGTATGATTTGCCATCGAGAAGTCGATATCTGCCAAATCCTCTATTCTGCAAGAAATTCTGACTATTGACATAACAGAATTCATATTCAGTCCTCACATCGCCTTTTCTGTTCTCTTTCTCAACTTCAGTCCAAAACTTTTCGTCATCGTCAAATGGTTGAGCTGTCACCACCTTATCATCTTCAAACTTCCATCGGTAGCGACCGAAACGGAACTCAGGAAGATTCTTGAGTATATCTTTATGACGCTCGGCAAAAGCTTCATGAGAATGTAGACACCATAGCTCCTTTATTTTCTGATCCGTCCAGGTTGTTACCTTGAACATCTCTACATACTCGCCCATGCCACGCTTGTCATTGCAAGCATAATCTATATCTTTAGTTAACACATCTTCCTTGCCTACAAGGGTATTGGCCAACAGATCATCAAGACCTTTATCACCGGCATCATTCTTCAGAATGTGCCCTACGAACGTCTCAATATAGATGTCTCTATTCTTGAGCGTGCGCATATACTCCTTAAAATTCTTTGCTGCGTAGAAGAAATTAAAGGGTCTCTTCTCTACCTGGTCGTTGATCTTGATGTTCTGTGATATATCATCCCAATCACTATCAAAGATTAAAGCCACCTCTTGCACCTGGCAGGTTTGAATGATTCTTACCACATCTTCGGGCAATGTTTGATTATAGCCCAAATTCTGTATGCCTGAGATGCCTATAGATGGTATGCCGTGCTTACAAGCTTTCTCTGCTTTTTTCTCACCCTCTTGTATGTACAATCGAGGAATAACGGCTTTCTCTCTGAACAGTCTGCGAATATGTTCAGGTATGTAGATGGGTGTACCGCTGCCTGCAGGAGATTTGTATTTAAATGGTTTTCCATCTTTATCAAGGTGCATCTCCGGGAACTGCCAGCGCACACGGAAATACTCCTTTTTTTCACTCGTAGCGCGTCTCTTACTATCTTTTCTATAGTAAGTAACCGGCATTCCGTCAAGGTCAAAATAGGCTATAATTACATCATCACCTTTAACAATCTGATTACGATCATCAATCGTCCCCGACTTGAATGTTGGTCCTGAGAATGTAGCTGAGTTCTCATCCGATTTGTAAGTAGTAGCAGTAACATCTTTCATTGTTAAACCCGATGCAGCCAACATACGACTGCAATAACTCTCAGCATCTTCGCCTCGAGTCTCCTTGCTACTCTTTTTATACTTAACCGTTTTTTTCGGAGCTTGTGGCTTTTGTTCAGTAATGATGTTGAACTTATTGACGATATACTCCAAGGCTTGACCATACTCCTTGCCTTCGACTTTCATCAAATAGGAAATAGCACCGGAGCCGTTAACCTCTTTACACGAGAAGCAGCCAAATACATTCTTAGCTGGATTAATACTAAATTTCTTAGCGGCATTACATT
>CAMTOX010000392.1 GCA_947074225.1 uncultured bacterium | reverse complement strand
ATTCTATTGAGAATAGTACACCAAAATATAATCCTTTAGATCCGGATATATTATTGGACGATGCTCTTGAATATTTAACAACGAAATATGAGAGAGACTCTTTGAAGCGTATGTCGCAGACAAAGATTATTAATGAGAGTTTCAGTTTGACAAATATGAAGGTGGATATACGCAGTAAACGTCCAATGCCTTGGGACCCTGGTAACTTCTCTTTAAGTTTCTCTTATAATAAATTGCAAGAGTTAGATCCGGAAATAGATCGTAATTTCACAAAAGATTGGCAGGGTGGTTTTGCATATAACTACTCTACTCAACCAAAACCTTGGGAGCCTTTTAAAGATAATAAGGCTTTAGAAAAACCTATCTTTAAGATTATAAAAGATTTTAACATCAACTATTTACCATCGTTGTTGGCATTTAATATCAATGTGCGTCGACGTTACTCTGAAACACAATTGAGAGATTTAGATGGAGGTATGCAGTTGGATATTTACGACCCTTATAACCCTTTACTATCATTTAGTAAAGATTTTGTATGGGATAGACAATTTGAGTTGCGCTATGACTTTAGTAAAGGTTTGAAGTTCACATTTAGAACCGCTACCAATTCGCGTATACCAGAAACGGAATATAGTCCTGTAAATAAACAGTTCTTCCCCGATGAATATGAGAATTGGAAAGATACTGTGATGATGAATATTAGGAATTTTGGTAGACCATTAACCTATCAGCAGGTATTTACAGCGTCATGGGATTTACCTATAAATAAGATTCCATACTTAGAGTTTATTACAGCTAAGGCGCAATATAGCGCTACTTATAGCTGGGATGCTAATGTGGCATATCAAGGTCTAACAGAGATGGGTAATACGGCGGCAAATTTGGCAATGTGGCAAGGCGATGCAAATCTAAATTTTGAGACTCTGTATAATAAGTCTAAATATTTAAAGCGTATAAATCAGAAATATAGCACTCGCAAAGGTGCTCCTAAGCGTCAGGTGAAGTTTACACCACGTAATTTTGAGAAACTGGTGTCGCTCTCATCTCTTGAACCCACAAAGATTACCCATAGACTCAATAGTGATAAGATAGTAGTGAAGTTTGTGGATGTTGATGGAAAAGAATTAAAAGTAAAATATAAGGCTTTAGATAGAAACAATATTGAAGTAAAAAGTAAGGTGAACTTAGACGATGTGAAGATTAGTGTTACAACTGTCGACCCTAATTTGTCGTCTCCTAGTCAGGATGCTTCCGATTTAGCTGTTCGATTCTTAATGCTCATACGTCGTGCTACCGTTTCTTATAAGCAAACTAGTAGTATTACTATGACCGGTTTCTCGCCAGAGATCTCTTTTATGGGTCAAAAGGGAATGGGAGGTGCATTAGCTCCAGGTTTAAACTTTGCCTTTGGAGTACCTCAAGAGAATTTTATTACAGAATCAATAGAGCGTGGTTGGATAGTTTTGAACGACTCTATTATAAATCCGGCTGCCTATACAACGTCGACCGATTTTGACTTTAAAGTGAATCTAGAACCTTTCCCAGGTTTGAAAATAGATATTAACGCTAAACGCGTTACTACAGATCAGTCGAGCATTCAATATATGTATGAAGGCATGCCAACAACCTTTAATGGTACTTTTAGAATGACACATGTGGCAATAGGTACCGCGTTCCATAAAACTAAGGGAATAGAGGAGAACTACTATAATAAGGTCTTTGAACAGTTTATGAATAACCGCGAGGTTATAGCAAATAGAATGCAGAGTAAATATAATGGAACCCGTTATCCAACCACAGGCTTTATGGACGATAATGTCCTTGCCGGTAGGGAGTATAACTCTGCTAATGGGCAAATAACCGAGAATTCATTAGATGTACTTATTCCTGCCTTCTTAGCGGCATATACTGGTCAGTCGGCAAGTTCAGTAGGTTTATCACCATTCCCTTCGTTATTGTCTTTGTTGCCAAACTGGAAGATCTCTTTTGATGGTTTAACACGTATTGCATGGGTAGAGAAGTATTTCCGTTCGGTAACATTAAATCATGCCTATCAATGTACTTATAATGTAGGTTCATATTCTTCATTCTCAACCTATGTTGCCAATGAAGATGGTTTAGGTTTTGTGCGCGATGTGACAAATGGTAATCCAATACCTTCTGCACCTTATG
This sequence comes from uncultured bacterium, assembly GCA_947074225.1. GTDB lineage: Bacteria > Bacteroidota > Bacteroidia > Bacteroidales > Paludibacteraceae > CAMTOX01. The sequence continues at coordinate 337 of CAMTOX010000392.1, read as the reverse complement.
ATATAGCAGCGGTTTCAATAACAGAGAACTTCGGACCTTTCTTAAGTGTAGATATGGCCTTTAAAAATAGCTTTACAGCAAAGGTAGAGTATCGTAAACAACGTAACTTGACACTCAACTTGAGCAGTAATCAACTTATGGAAGCTACCGCCGATGAATGGGTATCTGGGGTAGGATATGTGATTAAAGATCTCGATGTTATCTTAAAGTTGAAGGAAAATAAACAGAAGAAGGTGAAGACTGATTTAACCACGCGTTTAGATAGCTCATTTAAAGATATAGCAAAGTTATTGCGTAAGATAGATACTGAAGATGGTCCGCCAACAAATGGTAACTT
>CAMTOX010000391.1 GCA_947074225.1 uncultured bacterium | reverse complement strand
CAATATCATTACAAAAAAATAACAGAAATATAAAAAAAATAATGGTTATATCAATTATTATGCTTTTCTTTGTCTCAGATTGATGATACATCAGTATCTTGATTTTCGAATACAAGGTTTTAGTCAGCTTCTGTTTAGCGTTTAGTAACTCTTTGTTATTTCAATCTTTTTATTTGTTGTCATCATTCTAAAGAGTTATTATTCATTATTTATTTTATCATTTTTCACTATGAACATTTATGTTGGAAACCTTAACTACCGTGTTAAGGAATCAGACTTGCAACAAGTCATGGAAGACTACGGCGCTGTAGCTTCTGTTAAAGTTATTACTGATCGCGAAACTGGCCGTTCTAAAGGCTTCGCTTTTGTTGAAATGGAAGACGATGCTGCTGCATCTAAAGCAATTGCTGAACTTAACGGTGCTGAATACCACGGTCGCACAATGGTAGTTAAAGAAGCAAGACCAAGAGCTTAATATTAAGTAAGCATATAAAAAATAACCCTTCTCGATTTTATATCAGGAAGGGTTATTTTTTTTGAGGTATAATTTAAAAGTTATTCTCCAGTAAGTTGAAAATCTTTTCTACGAAGCACAAAACTATTACTAAGATATTTTTCACGTACTACCTGATTGGTAGCAAGCTCCTCGGGTGTACCTTGAAAAAGAATTTTTCCTTCAAAAAGCAGGTAGGCTCTATCGGTAATACTTAGCGTTTCTTGCACATTGTGGTCGGTTATTAAAATACCGATATTCTTATCTTTCAATTTCCACACAATCTGCTGAATATCTTCTACGGCAATGGGGTCTACGCCGGCAAATGGTTCATCAAGCATGATAAACTTTGGGTCGATGGCAAGACAGCGAGCAATTTCTGTACGGCGTCGTTCGCCCCCCGACAATTGATTACCTTTATTCTTGCGTACTTTCTGCAAACGAAACTCAGCAATCAAACTCTCCAGTTTATCTTTCTGATATTCCAAAGGTTTATTAGTCATTTCTAGCACAGAAGCAATGTTATCTTCAACAGTCATTTGTCTAAACACCGACGCCTCTTGTGCTAAATAGCCAATACCGGTTTGTGCACGTTTATAAACAGGATACTTAGTAATCTCCAAATCATCCAAAAAGATACGACCTTCATTGGGGGTAATCAATCCTACCGTCATATAAAAAGAGGTGGTTTTGCCGGCACCATTAGGGCCCAATAAACCTACGATTTCTCCTTGCTTTACATGTATAGACACATGGTTAACAACGGTTCTTTTACCATATTTCTTAACGAGGTCTTCTGTGCGAAGCACCATCTTGCTTTCTTCCATATCCTTGTTATTTTGCAGCAAAAATAACAAAAATAAGCCGAAATAGTGTACATTTGCATACAAATATACGACATATGATTAAAGCACTTAGAACAGTTGGCAGATATATGATACTAATGTGGCGCACATTGGGACGCCCCGACAGAATGCGCATGTTCTTCCGACAGTATCTCAACGAAATAGAAAAACTCGGTGTTAACTCTATCGGAATCGTTCTTCTGATTTCATTTTTTATTGGGGCGGTTATCACTATTCAAATTAAATTGAACATTGAAAGCCCCTGGATGCCTAGATGGACAGTGGGATATGTTACTCGTGAAATCTTATTATTAGAATTTTCTTCCTCCATCATGTGCTTGATTCTTGCCGGCAAGGTAGGTTCCAACATTGCATCCGAACTTGGCACCATGCGTGTTACCCAACAAATTGATGCGCTTGAAATTATGGGTATAAACTCTGCTAATTATCTCATATTCCCTAAAATATCAGCCATGCTTACTATCATACCAATCTTGGTGACCTTTAGTATTTTTGCTGGTATCATAGGCGCATACGCCACATGTTGGTTTGGTGGTGTTATGAATGCTAATAATCTAACGTATGGTTTTCAGTATATGTTTGAGGAGTGGTTTGTATGGTGTGGCATTATTAAGTCTTTCTTTTTTGCTTTCATTATAGCCAGCGTTTCTTCGTTCTTTGGATTTACCGTAGAGGGTGGTTCTATTGAAGTGGGTAAGGCATCTACCAACTCGGTAGTATGTAGCAGCGTATTGATACTTTTTGCTGATTTAATATTAACAAAACTTTTAATGGGATGATTGAAGTAAAACACCTATATAAATCTTTCGAAGACAAGGAAGTACTACAAGATATAAACGCAACGTTTGAAAATGGAAAGACCAATCTTATCATCGGTCAGAGTGGTTCGGGTAAAACGGTTTTAATGAAATGTATCGTAGGGCTACTTACTCCCGATAAAGGTGAATTATTGTATGATGATAGAAATTTCTTGTCGTTAGGAAAGAAAGAAAAAAAACTATTGCGACGTGAAATGGGTATGATTTTCCAGAGTGCTGCTCTTTTCGACTCCATGTCTGTTTTAGACAATGTAATGTTTCCGCTAAATATGTTTAGCAATGATACATTGCGCGATCGCACCAAAAGAGCTATGGAGTGTTTGGATCGTGTAAACT
>CAMTOX010000390.1 GCA_947074225.1 uncultured bacterium | reverse complement strand
GAGATTTCTGAATGTGACTGGAGTTCAGACGTGTGCTCTTCCGATCTTTTAAATTATGAAACAAATGAAATGGTTCCTTACAACAGTGATTTGCTGTTTAGCAATTACTTTAAATGCCAATAATGAAAAGATTATTGGCAAATGGTATGGTGCAGTCGATATTTATGGCAACATACTCCGTTTGGAATTTGATATTACAGCGAATAATGGCACATTGTCGGCCAATATGATTTCAGTAGATCAAGGAGGTGTGAGCATTCCGGTTTCTTCCATTACATACAGTCATGAGGAGCTAAAACTTGCGATTGAAAACATTGGGTTTAGTTACGAAGGGAAGCTTCAGTCCGATTCTATTGTGGGTGATATGCAGCAACAAGGAATGCGTTTCCCACTGATTCTAAAGCAGAAATATATAGAGAAGAAAATTGCTTTGCGTCCTCAAAATCCGGTGAAACCCTATCCGTACAAAGAGGAGTTTGTTAACATTACCAATGGTGATGTTACCTTGGCAGGTACCTTGACGTTGCCCCAGAGTAATAAGCCTGTACCTGCAGTGATATTAATATCGGGAAGCGGTGCCCAAAATCGCGATGAGGAGCTGATGGAACATAAGCCCTTTTTAGTGATTGCCGACTACCTGACACGTCATGGCATAGCAGTTCTACGGTACGACGATCGTGGCTTTGGCGAATCGACCGGCGACTTTGCCACTGCCACTACAACCGATTTTGCAAGCGATGCCACTGCAGCACTAAATTATTTAAAAACTCGCCAAGAGATTAACCTTAACCAACTGGGTAGCATTGGCCACAGCGAGGGAGGCATAATTGCACCTATGGTTGCTGCAGCCGATAAATCGGTAGCATTTATTGTACTATTGGCAGGCACGGGAGTACCGGGCGACAGTATTATCATTATGCAAGCCGATTTACTTAGCGAAGCAATGGGCATACCGGCAGCTCAACGCGAGGCAGCACGTAATTTTAATCGCTCCATATACGCTATGGCTAAAAATGGAGAGGATACCAATGCCATAGCAACCCATTTAGAGTCCTATTTTGATAAAGAGAGTGCTATGACGCAAGCCAAAATGTTGACTACACCTTGGTTTAAAGAGTTTTTAAATTATGACCCTGCCCCCATCTTAGAACAGGTATCGTGTCGCGTATTGGCACTGAATGGTACCAAAGATTTACAGGTGCCTTATAAAGAGAACTTAGAAGCCATTGAGGCGGCTCTAAAAAGAGGTGGCAATAGCAATTATCAGATACATGCCATTGAGGGGCTGAACCATCTGTTCCAACACAGCACCACCGGCCACCCCAACGAATACAGCCTAATTGAAGAGACCATAGCCCCAGAGGTATTGGAGATTATTACAACCTTTATTTTGGAGAAGTAAAAAAGTGGCGATACTTTGACTTAAATGAGTATGGAAATGAAATTAGACACCATTATTGACACTGCTGAACGCTTGTTAAGTCAACACAATGAGTGGAAAAATAGGTATAAAGGGTATTTAGAAGCCCTCTGTAAACAGAGCGAAGCACAGCTACACAACCGTAAATTAATACGTGTAAAAGCTCCTCTTTATCTCTACTCTTCCATTTCAAAAGCGATAAACTCAGTCTGTGAATACGATTTACGCTATAAAGGTCAAAACATAGCTACGGTAAAGGTGCAAAAAGATAATGCCATTGCGCTGATTCCGAATAACAGTATTGCGCCCTATTTCGGTTATCAAACTCCTTTGCCTTGCCATTGGCATAGCACTGAGGGGCGACGATTTAGAAAACATTTTTATGATTTACCCAATACCATTGAAGGAAAAAGTGCGGAACACGCCTTAGAGAATAGCATCTTAGCAGAATTTAGTAAGCGTAGTTCTCAAGAAAAGTCGTTACTCAATATTCAATCCATTACGCTCAATACGCTCTATTTTCAGATGCCTACTCCTTTTTCTGCCAGCGGCAAAACGCTAAAATACAGTGCACATGCCGGCGGCGGTATTGATGTTATGGCCAGAATACGTGTGAAAGGTAAAGCAACCAATGCCAATAGCGAACCGATTCTGTTTGAGCTGAAAGATGAGAATAAAGCTGCTGAACCTGTAGAGAAAGCCATGTGCCAAGCCTTGGCTTACGGTGTATTCATGGCGCAACTGTTGACCGAAGATAAAGCATGGTTGAAACTATTTGGATTTAATGGTAACCCCGATACTCTGCATGTGTGCACCTTAATGCCTAATGGCGGTAAAGACGATGCCGCTTTTCAAGCCGCTCTTTCCCGTTTATCACCTATTCATGTGGGCGACTATAGGCTCCAACTACACACTTTATTTTTTGATCCTCACGCATATAAAAGCAACCAACGGTTTAAGTTCAGTGGTTCGTTATTAGATGTTTTAAATTAAAATGAAGTAATGTCCTTCTCATATTAGCTAAAAGCAATTAAAATTGCGTTAATATGCCAAGATTTTTCTATCAGATCGGAAGAGCACACGTCTGAACTCCAGTCACATTCAGAAATATCGTA
>CAMTOX010000389.1 GCA_947074225.1 uncultured bacterium | reverse complement strand
GAGGCAAGAGTAGCCACTTCTATCGGAGTCATATTGATACTTTCTGCCTTAGCCAATCGTTCATCATTCCAAAATTTGGCATGTTCCGATTGCATTCTTTTCATTAAATCCTCCGCACTAATATCCCAATAAACTTGATAAGTATCGGGTATAAATAAGCTGCTGATAGTTTGCTCGTTATAGCCAAGTGAAGCTTGAAATGCCGAGTCGTGAATTAGCGTTGCTATTTCGGTAGAGTCAATCATCAGTTGGCGACTCATGTTGCGTGCTAAGTTATCTATAGTGCGCACACTACCAACTGTTAAATTTACAGGTTCTTTAAATCCTCTTGCTATACGGTTGTATAGGTGAAAAGCATCGTCGCCAGGTTTAATAGCATATTTACCCGTACGAACATTATCTTCCAGTTTGCGGTATTTGGCCATCCACTCAAAACCAATAAAATGCTTGGCGTTTCCGTTTGCCTTTACTTTATTGTAAACAGAGTCGGCTGTGTCGTCTCTATCTATATAAATATAGGTTGTCTTTTCGGGGTAGAACTGAGGAGTTAGGAGATAATAATATATAAAACCAACTCCTGCTGCACTAATAATTAAAAGTACAGCAAGAGTTAAAAGGATAATCTTCTTTTTGCTCATACAATGGGGTCTAAATGGATTTAATAATCAGACCGCAAATTTAAGAAGATTTTTTATATATAAATTCTATGGCTCTAATTAAACAATCCCGGATAGATTATTCCACCTGTTTCAGTCACATTTAGCGTTTGTAATAACTCCCCTTCTGGAGAATAAAATACTTGAAACTCTTCGGGCGAATTCCAAGATTGCACATCAATTATGATAACCGGTGGCTCTTGATGGGGTAAATAAATAATGCGTATGTAGCGCAATCTTCCTGCAGCCAATGTACTATTCATGTATTTTTCGGCTACCACCGAAGGTATAGACGATAGCGAATCTACATCTTTTTCGGTCATAACCCACTTCGCATCATCAGTAAACCATACATTTATGCCAATGCCATTCTCTACAAAAGTGGCTATTTGATAATCATGTTTTTTACTCCATTGCACATCTGTAACATCTGGATACATCTTTTGAAGCGCCGCTTGTAAGTTAGTTGGCGATCCGGCGAAAACTGAGAGCGATGCAATTAGCAATAACCCAGTTATAATGAGAATCAATTCAGACTTTTTCATATCAAAGGTTTATAGTTTGTTATCTTTAAAATAGATAACAAGAGGATGTGCAATTTGTTTGCAATAAACCTTTTGAATGAAGGAAAACAGGTGATACTCTATTTAATGTTATAAATAAATTCGAGCTTTTCGTTTCCTCGTTTAACAGATACATTGGCTTGGCTGCCTAATTCTAATAAAACCAAAGAGTCCATAGCGGCTTTATCAAGTTGAGAAGAGGGGATGCCATTTATTGAGTATATTGTATCTCCTAACTGAATACCTGCCTTTTCTGCCTCGCTACCTTTCTCAATGATATGCACACTCTTGTCTTTCATGGAGATGTTAAACCCTAATGTCCAATCAAAATAATCAAGCGGAAATGCCTCTTTAATAGTCGTTGGTTTAAGAATAAGCTGTTGATCCTTGAAGTCGATAATAGTATTAAACTCTTTAAGTATCTCTAGTCCAATAATGCCTATTACGTTATTTTTGTGGTAATCTTTTAGCGAACGACTATAAACATAGAGTCCATGTATATCATCCATTTTATATCCAGCAAAATCAATACTATCGAGTTCAAATAATAGATTATCTTTCTTATTATCGTTCTCATTCATATATCTATAACGATAATCTAAACTGTGAATAAATTCATCAAACTCTTTCGGAGGATCGGTTATTGCCAAACCATTTGTCCAACCTGTATCTACCAGAAATTTATATTTATTCTTAAACTCTTTGCCATGTCGATAATAGGCGATAGGAACCTCGATAAACAGAACACCCGTATTGAGTTCGTAATCGAAAACTTTGGCTCCCGAATGATCTATGATTGAACTATCAGGAAGCTGTTGCAACCTCAATGAGTCATAGTTTATTGATAGATATCTATACTGATTTATATTGTCTAGACCAATAAGATAGGATTTACCCCACCACCTAGAGGTTTTGGTATTGTAACGTAAACCGTTATCAAAAGCTACCGATACATTTCTATTGCTAAAGATCGTGTCGTTTTTAGGCAAATGTAGCCCGCACGGAGCACCAGTGTCGAATAGTGCATTAATGGTATCTGTGTCGTTTATTATAGCATCTACATATATAAAACCATCTTTGATGCAGAAATTACCTTTGCGTTGAGGTGTTACTTCGTCAATTCTATTTGCAGGTGGGGGAGTGCAAGACAATATCATAGACCATAATATAAACAAAATAGTGGTTTCGATAAATTTCATTTTGATTAGATTTGTAGAATGTGTTGTTTCGAAAAAACAATAAATACTATCACTATTTACTGCTTTGAGCCGCTAATCAGACTTGAACTGACGACCTGCGCGTTACGAATGCGCTGCT
>CAMTOX010000388.1 GCA_947074225.1 uncultured bacterium | reverse complement strand
GGTACAAGGATGGATACACTAATGAAATATGTTCATATAGAGCCTTTAATGACCTACAATTATCATATACAGGGGAAGATGGAGGTGGAAAATAACGACGGCAATTATAACATATCGTTTATAGGCTATAATTATACGGGCGAAATGTTTATGTTCAATTATGTTGGAGAAATTGAACATAAAAAAGGGAAAAAATGGAGAGAATAAGACTTATCAAGTATATATCTTAAAACCAATTTATTTAAACTATGAAATCAAAATTATTTTTTAGCCTATTATGCTCACTTATTTTATTGAGTTGTAATAATAATAAAGTGATAGAAACCCACGATTTCGCAGAAGAGGTGATTGGTGATTATGAATTTGTTTCTGCAACGTTAACAGACCCTTTTGATCTCAATTTTGATGGAGAGTTCAATACAGATTTGACTAAAGAAATAACATGCAATTTTGGACCTTATGAATATAGTTTTGATTCAAATCTGAAAGTTTACTGGTTAAACGAACAAGTAAAAGAGAACAATTTGCTAATAGTTCCACTAAAAACTTTTTATACTTACTATGACCATGGTCATCAGGAACAAATGTATCCCGGATGTTATGATATGAGAACTATTATGAGGAGTTGGTATATTCATGAAGATGAAAGACGAATAGAAATGGTAAGACATGATGATGATTTAAAGATTAATTACACATCTGAAGATTGCATGTGGGGTTATCAAATAATAGGTTATTGTGAATCTGCCGAATATGAGAATGGCTACTTAACCATAACATGGAGCAAAAAGTTCCCAAGAAGTGCAGAAGATCATCCAAATGATTATGAAAGAACAACTTTGGTTCATGTATATAAGAAAATTATGAAATAGCATTAAATAGTTATTATTGAATCAAAGAGATGTGTAGTAAGTTTTATAACCTTACTATAATAAGCTAATAAGCATAACAGAAAATAGCTGTTATGCTTATTAATTTATTATGGCGCTCCGCTTGAGTTAAAATAGCATAAAATAGTATTCATAGATTAATCTATTCTGACTTTAGATAGTCATATAAGACAAACAGAGTGATTAAAAAAAATTTTAAGAACATTATAGCATTATGAAGAAGATTATCAACCTCATCTTATCACTTATTCTTATAGTTGGTTTAGGCAGTTGCCGACATGAGCTTCCAGACGATCCAACATCAGGGAATGGTGATGTGCCCGGAGAGAACGATTCTGTTACCGAAGGAACCTATGCAGTTAGTACTGCAGCAGCACAAAATGTTTCATCTACCTCGGCAGTATTGGGAGGCAGCTTAGTAGCCAGTGATTTAACCGTAATAGCTGAAGTAGGTATTGAATATCTGCCCACAGCAGGCGAAGAGGCCGACTCTATCTTTTTTGTTATCAACAAAAAAGAGATTCTAACGCAAACGGCTACATTAGGGCAATCGTGGAGTTTAGGCATTGGTGGTTTAGAAACTGAGACTGAATATGCCTATCGGGCTTATGCCAAAAGCAAAGCCGATGAGATGCTTTATGGCGATATACGTACCTTTAAAACAACATTAACCGGAAGTGGCAATGGAGAAAGCTATACCGGAGAGATGGCAGGTGATACCAATCAAGCCGGAGAGTATGATAGTAGTGATGACGACTATTATGAGAACTCAACCTTCAGCACTATAATTACAGTACACTATGCCGGCGATGTGGCAACAGTGAATGACCCTACCGGTAATGCCGTAGTGACTCAAGATGGTGCTTATGTAACCATTAATTGCGAAACCAATGGTATGAGTAAAGTAGAAATTATAGCTACCGGAACTACCGACAATGGTCATTTAAAGATATATGGCTCCAGCAAATATAAGCTCACTTTGAATGGAGTAAGCATTACCTCGCAACGCGGTGCAGCATTGAACAATCAGTGTAAGAAACGTACTTTCATTCATTTAGGTGAAAACAGCGTGAACCGACTGACAGATGCCAAGACTTGGACCAATGAAGTAGCTAGTGAAGATTGTAAAGGAACACTATTTAGTGAGGCTAAAACAATTATTAGCGGTGCCGGAGTGTTGTGTGTAAGCGGAAATGCCAAACATGGTATTGCAGTAGATGATTATTTACGTGTACGTAAAGGAGTAACATTAGTGATAACAAATGCCACTAAAGATGGTATCCACACCAATGATGGCGTGGTGATTGAGGGTGGTTTAGTGAATGTTACTGCCACAAGCGATGGTATTGAAGCCGAAGAGAATGGTGTGATTGTTAATGGCGGTAAAGTGATAGTGTCATCGGATGATGATGCGATTGTTTCTTCATTTGAAGGCGATAATGCCACTACCCCATCGGATATTGTAATCAATCAAGGCGACTTATATTTGACGACTACCGGTGAAAAAGCACATGGTTTAAAGTCGGACCAAGGAATCATTATTAATGGCGGTTTAGTTCAAGCCACCGTAAAAGGAAATGCCTCTAAAGGGATGGCGAGCGATGGCGATATGACCATAACTGGCGGAACTATGGTGCTTACCACAACAGG
>CAMTOX010000387.1 GCA_947074225.1 uncultured bacterium | reverse complement strand
AAAACTCAGTTACAAAGACAACTTCAGCATTCTTCGAACCTGCGCTTGACTATATCGTTTGTAAAATTCCAAGATGGGATTTGGGTAAATTCCAAGGTGTATCTCGCCTTTTGGGAAGTAGCATGAAGAGTGTTGGTGAAATTATGGCAATTGGTCGCACATTCGAAGAGTCTATACAAAAAGGGCTTCGTATGATTGGTCAAGGAATGCACGGTTTTGTTGCAAACAAAGCTTTACACTCTGACGATTTAGACAAAGATTTATCAGAACCTACAGATAAACGTGTATTCTATATAGCACAAGCTTTATCTGAGGGTTATACAATAGAAAGAATTCACGATTTAACAAAAATCGACCTTTGGTTCCTTCAAAAATTACAACATATCGTAATTCATGAAAGAGAGTTACGCGAGTACAACTCACTTGAAACACTTCCTGACGAGCTTTTGCTACATGCAAAACAATTAGGATTCTCAGATTTCCAAGTTGCTCGCTTGGTAACAAAATGCCACAATAACGATATCGAAGAGCAAATTATGGCTGTTCGTAAACATCGTAAAGCTAAAGGCATTGTTCCGGTTGTTAAACAAATTGACACGTTGGCTGCCGAATATCCTGCACAAACCAATTATCTATATATCACTTATAACGGAATAGGAAACGACGTTAATTATCTTGGCGACCACCGTTCGGTAGTTGTTTTAGGTTCGGGTGCATATAGAATCGGTTCGTCTGTTGAGTTCGACTGGTGTGGTGTAAACGCACTACAAACAATCAGAAAAGAGGGCTATCGTTCGGTAATGATCAACTACAACCCTGAAACAGTTTCTACAGATTACGACATGTGCGACAGACTTTACTTTGACGAGTTGAGTTTTGAACGTGTAATGGATATATTGGAACTTGAAAACCCAATGGGTGTGATTGTTTCTACCGGCGGACAAATTCCGAACAACTTAGCAGTTAAGCTATCTGACAATGGCGTTAAACTTCTTGGTACACAAGCGGTTGATATCGACAGAGCCGAAGACCGTCACAAATTCTCAACTATGCTTGATGATTTGGGTATCGATCAACCTCGTTGGAAAGAGCTTACTACGCTTGATGATGTTAACGAATTTGTTGACAGAATCGGATTCCCTGTATTGGTTCGTCCATCATACGTACTTTCGGGTGCGGCAATGAACGTTTGTTACAACAAATCTCAATTAGAAAACTTCTTGCAACTTGCAGCTAATGTTTCAAAGAAACATCCTGTTGTAATTTCAGAATTTATAGAGCGTTGCAAAGAGATTGAAATTGATGCAGTTGCAGACAAAGGTGAAATTATTGTTTACGCAATATCTGAGCACGTTGAGTTTGCCGGAGTTCACTCGGGTGATGCTACAACACAATTCCCTCCACAAAAGATTTATGTTGAAACTGTTCGCAGAATCAAACATATTGCAAGAGAGATTGCAAAAGCATTACATATCTCAGGACCATTCAATATTCAGTTCCTTGCTAAGAACAATGAAATCAAGGTTATTGAGTGTAACTTAAGAGCTTCAAGAAGCTTCCCATTTGTATCGAAAGTACTAAAAATAAACGTTATAGAACTTGCAACAAAAATCATGTTGGGCATGAAGGTTGAAAAGCCTGAAAAATCGGCATTTGATTTGGATTATGTAGGTGTTAAGGCTTCTCAATTCTCATACGCACGTCTGCAACAAGCCGATCCGGTTCACGGTGTAGATATGTCGTCTACAGGTGAGGTTGGTTGTATTGGTGATGATTTCTCTGAGGCATTACTTACATCGCTACTTTCGGTAGGTTACAGAATACCTAAGAAAAATATCATGATATCGTCGGGCGCAACTAAATCAAAAGTTGATTTGTTGGATGCTTGCAAAATGCTACAGGAGCATAATTATGAAATTTTCTCAACAGGTGGAACTCATAAATTCTTAACCGAAAACGGAATCAAGTCGACAAAAGTGGGTTGGCCTGATGAGCACAAAGATGTTATTAACGTTATGGAGATGATTTCTGAAAAGAAATTCGACCTTGTTATAAATATACCTAAAGATGCATCTCAAAGAGAATTAGAGAATGGTTACGCGATTCGTCGTGGTGCTATCGACTTTAACATTCCGCTTATCACAAATGCACGTTTAGCAAGCGCGTTTATCCGCTCTTGTTGCGAACTGACATTTGACGATATAAAGATCAAAAGTTGGGATGAATACAAATAAGATTATTTATGCTTAATATAAAAGAGGCTGTCAGGTTGATCCTTTCAGCCTTTTTATTTACATATGTATCTGCACCAGATATACATCGCAATAAAAAAGCAAAAAAACGAAAGAAGAAGAAAGACAAGAAAAACAAAAGAACGAAAGAAAAACAGTAGAAAAGGAAAGTTAAAAGAGGAGACGCAAAAAAACAAAAAAGAAAGAATCAGCAACCTACGAAAGATAAAAAACAAAAAAAACAGGAAAACGAGAGCAAGATCTGTATTACCGCGGCTGCTGGCACGGAGTTAGCCGATGCTTATTCGTAAGGTACAT
>CAMTOX010000386.1 GCA_947074225.1 uncultured bacterium | reverse complement strand
CGAGATTTCTGAATGTGACTGGAGTTCAGACGTGTGCTCTTCCGATCTGGCTACATTGCTTTATTATATTATGATATTTGCCGGCGGACGTAGTCGCAACTAATCTTTAACTCCTCAATTAAACAGTTATGATATCAATCATCGTGGCCATTGCCCAAAATGGAGTTATTGGAAAAGACAATCAACTATTGTGGCACCTATCGGACGATTTGAAACGTTTCAAAGCTTTAACAACGGGGCACACGGTTGTCATGGGTCGTAAGACTTATGATTCACTCCCCTTTCGTCCACTCAAGAACCGCCGTAACATCATCATCTCTAGAAATATGCCCGAGGGCGAAGGCTATGAGGTGGTTAGAAACATTGACACTGCATTAGTTCGTGCCACTAGCGACAAAGAGAGCTTTATTATTGGAGGCGAACAAATATACCGTGAAACAGTGAACGAAGTAGATCAATTAATTGTAACATGGATATATCGCGATTTCGAAGGCGACACCTTCTTTCCGAAAATAAACCCTGCTATTTGGGGCATAAAAGAACGCAGTGGCAGAATGTTGGACGAAGCATCAGGATTAGAATATGAATATGTGACTTATGAGAAGATTTAACTTCGAAATGAAACTTTCTAAACACGAAAGAGTAAAAAAAGAGCAGTAAAGGTCTGCTCTTTTTTGCGTTGCTCAAAAATAGTAGTAACTTTGTAGCAATAAGATTAGAAGGTAGAGAAGTGATAATGAAAGATGTAGATTATGAAGAGCAATAAACGTAGTTTTTTACAACGCCTAAGATTTAAGTATAAGATATTTATCCTCAATGAAAATACATTAGAGGAGACTTTTCACATACGCCTATCGCGTTTAACCGTTTATATGTACATTGGTTTTTTCACATTAATCTCTTTTGCTATAATCTCGGCCATTATTCTTTTAACGCCTCTAAAACATTTTCTGCCTGGTTATGCCGACGTGGCTGCGCGTAGTGAATTAATAAAATCAAATCTACAAGTAGACTCGCTAATGAACGATCTTGCACTTCAAAATTATCAGTTAGATATGATTATGAAGGTCATTGAGGGCAGTGCACCTGTAGATACTATTACGGTGGTAGACTCAGTGAAATATGGCGATTGGAGCCAACTCATGCTAGACCCTTCGGAAAGTGAAGAGGCATTCCGATTAGAGTTCGAAGAGAAGGAACGTTACAACTTAGGAACATTAAAGAGTTCTAACCTACCGCGCGACATAGAGATACAAGTGTTTTATAAACCTATTCGTGGAGTACTCTTAAAACCCTATAGCAAAGAGGGAGGCGATAAAGGTATTACCCTCGTAACATCGCCTCAAGAAGGTGTCTTGGCTTCCTTACCAGGTACAGTTATCTCTACCGACTATAGTTTCCGCTCTGGTTATACCATGATAATTCAACATGACGATGGATTTATTACCGTATACAAACATTTAGGCCGCCTCATGAAACAAGCCGGCGACACTGTTAAGGCAGGCGAAGTGATAGGCATCGTAAGCGATTCTAATGATCCTACCAGTGAACCTATACTTTATTACGAGTTATGGCAAAATGGAAAAGTATTAAATCCATTAGATTATATAATATTTTAGCATCTACATATTACACCCCGTGAATTCAAACCCCACCAATAAAAAACAAGTCATTGCATTATTAGGCTCTACCGGTTCTATCGGCACACAAACCTTAGATGTTATAGCCTCAAACCCAGATCGTTTTGAAGTTTATGCACTGACAGCCAACAACAATATAGATTTACTCATTGAGCAAGCCAAACGTTTTAAACCCGAGGTAGTAGTGATTGGTAATGACCAACATTACCTCACATTAAAAGAGGCTCTTAAAGAGGAGTCAATAAAAGTTTTTGCAGGTGCCCAATCCATTGCCGAAGTAGTAGTAATGGAACCCATTACCACCGTAGTAACAGCTATGGTAGGTTATAGTGGTTTAGCTCCTACTATAGCAGCTATTAAGGCTGGTAAGAAGATTGCTTTAGCCAATAAAGAGACTTTGGTGGTGGCTGGCGATTTAATTTCTCGCTTAGCTATTGAACATAGGAGTTCTATTTTGCCTATCGATTCAGAACATAGTGCTATTTTCCAGAGCATTGTGGGTGAGAACCCTGAGAGCATTGAAAAGATTATCTTAACAGCCTCGGGCGGTCCCTTCCGCACTTGGGATATAGATGCCTTGAGAAAAGCTACTGCTGCCGATGCCTTAAAACATCCAACATGGGATATGGGAGCTAAAATAACCATTGACTCGGCAAGCCTAATGAATAAAGGTTTTGAGGTAATAGAGGCTAAATGGCTCTTTGGTTTACAACCTGAACAGATAGATGTGGTGATACACCCTCAGTCTATTATTCACTCTATTGTTCACTCTTGCGATAGCAGTATTAAAGCACAACTTGGTCTTCGCGATATGTGCTTGCCTAAATTGTATGCTCTCACCTATCAGGATAGCTTACAAGCTCACTATGAACGTATAGATTTTTCCAAACTCACTTCGTCTAATCTTTCACAACCAGCTACCCTTCTTTTCCGAC
>CAMTOX010000385.1 GCA_947074225.1 uncultured bacterium | reverse complement strand
TGCCACCAGCCGTATCTTGACTCACGGCACGCCGACCACCACACTATACCTCAAAGCCTACACTCTTGCCCTACCCGACGCTCTTCCGATCTAGACCGGTTAAATGTTGTGACTTACTGCTTCAAAGATTTAGAATTCCGCAACTCTGTAAGTGAACTTTTAGGACAAGTTGGAGACTTAGAACGTATAATCTCAAAAGTTGCAGTGGGACGTATCTCACCTCGCGAAGTAGGACAATTATTAAATGCTTTAAGAGCTATCGCCCCAATTAAGGAGATATGTGAAGTGGCCGACTGTAATGTGCTGAATCATTTAGCAGAGCAAGTAAATCCTTGTACATCACTTCGTGAGCGACTAGAGAAAGAATTGGTAGAAAATCCACCAATTATGATCCAGAAAGGTAATGTAATAGCTCAGAATGTGAATGCAGAATTAGACGAATTAAGACAGATTGCATATTCAGGTAAAGATTATTTATTGAAAATACAACAGAGAGAAATTGAAGAGACCGGAATACCTAGTTTAAAGATTAGCTATAATAACGTATTTGGATACTATATTGAGGTTCGTAATACACATAAAGATAAGGTCCCCGAAGGATGGATACGTAAACAAACTTTAGTGAATGCAGAGCGATATATTACTCAAGAGTTGAAAGAGTATGAAGAAAAAATATTAGGGGCAGAAGAGCGTATATTTGCTTTAGAGACAAAACTCTTTAATGAGATTGTAATAGCTATTATGGAATATATGGCTGCAATACAGTTAAATTGCAATATCTTAGCTCAACTAGATTGTTTATTGTCATTTGCTAGAGCAAGTCGTGAGAATAACTATATATGCCCAGATATAAATGAGAGTGATGTTATAGATATTAAACAAGGTCGCCATCCTGTCATAGAACAGCAACTCCCTATTGGAGAGCCATATATTCCTAACGATGTATATCTTGATGGTGAGACTCAGCAAATTATTATCATAACAGGGCCAAATATGGCAGGTAAATCTGCACTATTACGTCAAACAGCTTTGATTGTTCTCATGGCTCAGATAGGTTGCTATGTACCAGCAGAAAGTGCTAAAATTGGTATAGTAGATAAGATATTTACTAGGGTAGGAGCTAGCGATAATATAACTGCTGGAGACTCTACTTTTATGGTAGAAATGAATGAAGCTGCTAGTATCTTAAATAATATCTCTAATAGAAGTTTGATTCTTTTTGATGAACTAGGACGCGGTACAAGTACATACGATGGTATTTCTATAGCATGGTCTATTGTTGAATATATTCATGAACATAGAAATAGTAGAGCTAAAACACTCTTTGCAACTCACTATCATGAGTTGAATGAGATGGAAAAATCATATCATCGTATTAAGAATTATAATGTGACTGTTAAGGAGATGGATAAAAAAATTATCTTCTTACGCAAACTTGTGAAAGGAGGTAGTGAGCATAGCTTTGGTATTCATGTAGCAAAAATGGCTGGAATGCCACAAAGTGTTGTAAAAAGAGCTAATGAAATATTGAAACAGTTAGAAAGAGATAATAGACAATCGGGTGCGGTGACTAAATCATTAGATAATGCCGCCGAACGTGAAGGAGTTCAGTTGAGTTTCTTCCAATTAGACGATCCAATCCTTTCCGACATTCGTGATGAAATTCTTAAAGTAGATATTAATAATCTTACTCCTATGGAGGCTTTGAATAAATTGAACGATATTAAGCGTATTATCTCAGGAAAATAAAATTAGATATTAAATAAAAAGAGAGTGAGAATCGGGAATGTCCGGTTCTCACTCTCTTTTATAATTACAGAGAAGTTGTAATTATGCTTTTATAGGTTTAGTTCTCGAATTATCTATAAAGTAGGCTATTCCACTCAAAGAGGCAATAAGTTGTTGTTTATCGTCTAAAATCTCAACATCGTAATACCCTAGTTTAGAAGTGCGATGCTTCTCTGTTGCTTGGGCAACTAGGATTCCATTAGAAGCTGCCCTGATAAACTTAATATCGCACTCAATAGACAAAGCCAATTTGTCACCATAAGAGTTCGCTGCTGCAGCTAATGTGAAGTCGGCTAAACTAAAGAGTACACCTCCTTGAACGCAATTAGCAGCATTTAAATGCGCATCTACTATGGTAAGTTGAGCCGAAGCATTACCTGCTTGTGCTGTGTTTAACGTTATGCCTAAAAGATTAGCAAACCTATCCTTCTTTAATAGTTCAAATACTTCCATACTTTCTAATTTCCAAAGTTGTATACTAAAATCACATTTATACGGTTGTTCATTGTTAGTTCCACATTGCTAGGAATGCCATAAAAAGTACTAGCATTACCATAAAATGCTCCAGTAAGTTCATATTCTATACCTGCTTCCAATTTATGAAATCCGTTACCAAATTTAGGACGATACACAAATGAAGGGGTAAATCTGAATAGTTGATCTAAATTCTTTGAACCTCGTACATATAAATCGTCCAAAGAGGTGAAGAGTGAATGACTACCAAAGTTTTTCATATATCCACCAGATCGGAAGAGCGTCGTGTAGGGAAAGAGTGTAGGCTATAGTGTAGA
>CAMTOX010000384.1 GCA_947074225.1 uncultured bacterium | reverse complement strand
TAAGTAGGGTTGCGCAGTATAATAGTACTCGGATCACGTCTCACCACTCGTTGCTTTTTCTCTTTTTCAGCTTGTATGCTTTGACACTCGGCTATTTGTGTTGCATTGCCATTTTCAATAACGTTTGCTTTTTCTCTTTTATTTAGTTGCTTATTTTTCTTTTTCCTCGTCATAGTCTTAGTATTTTTAGATTAATCTTGCCGCTACTACAAATAAGATTATTTGTGTGCAGCAAAGCACAGCTATTAATACATCCTCCTTGCTTTCGGTGAATGACAAAACTGTTGCTTCCAATTTCTTTAAAAGTTTTTTCATAGAGAGATTTTAAAAAGGTAAATCTGTATTGATTTGTTTTATTGACTCCAATCCGTGATTAAGCCTTTCAAACGGTCTGTCATGTGGCCAGCTGAGACGTCTACTACCTAAAGGTCCTATAAGTTCTGCATAAACGTAATTTCTATTTCCCAATTTCTTTGGAACGATATCGCCAACTTCATACACTGTGATTCGAGAACCTACCATTAAACCGATTAACCGACCTTTCCTAATGGGATAGCCATGGAAGAAATTTGATATATCATACCACCCTTTATTTCCATCTTGCCACTCTATACGTATCAGATCTTCTTTTTCAGAATAATCAATGAGTTGACCATGGGTTAAACCTGTAACGGGTTTAAGATAGACTTTACCTTTTGATCTCCTTATATATTTCTTAATATCCCAGATTAGCATAGTCGTATTAGTTTAAAAAAGTGAGTAAATCGATGATGCACTTCGGAACTTCGTCAATGGTTATTTCTTTGAATTTATCAAGGTGAAAACCGTTGCGAGTATGAATTACGATATGACTAATCTCTGCCCCACCTGGCGAACCCTCACCAAAATCCCAATCTTTCCTATATTCAACAAGCACACAATGATTTTTATCTTTCGTGAATATATAAGCAGGCTTACCAATATACTGTCCTAAATGCACTCTAATTTCCTTACTCATAGTCTAAATCACTGCATTATTATTTTATGGATTAATCTCTTATTTATAATTTTTCAAACTCGGACTCTGCTTTCGTAAGTAAATCTTCAGAAGAACTCTTTAATAGTGAGAGTATTTGTTTTGTCAAATTCGAATCCAATACATAGTCATTATAAAAAGGAAATTTTACACATACAGTCACACCCTCAGAGTTATTTAACGCGGTGTTAGCAGCATCAATTATCTCTTTCAAATTATCAATTTCCTTTTTCAGAGCATTACCTTTGACCAATTGTTCAATATACATAATTATTCCTCCGATATTAATCTATTAAACTCTTCTTCTAAATCTCTCTCAAAATCATCATATCCTTCAGCACCATTGATAAATGATTCCAGGGCGGAATGTTGCATATCACTTAAACCACGCAAATAAGCATTACGCACTTCTTCTTGATTATCTTTCACAGCGCGATTATAGCCCTTTGAGAACCAATCAATCCAACAAGAGTATGGTATCTGATACTTCTGAGCTAAAGCCCTATTGGCGTCATGCTCTTCCCATGCTTTTTTTCTATTGTACTCATAAATATTAGTATTTTATTGATTTCAAATCTGGTTCACGACTTTCACTTTTAGCTAACATTCTTTCGGCTGTTTGCCGGCGATAAAACGATTTAATACGCTTTACTTTTTCGATTTCTTTTTCACTTAGATCAAGATCTATTTTTTGACCTTTGTATATTACAAATGCTTTATGTGTAATCTCTTCTTTCATAATTGATTGAACTCTCTTATAACTCTTTTTTCATATAAGCCTATCACCTTTGTAATAGTGAGCATAAATATCCATTTGTTGGGCTGATCGGCAACTGATACGACTACTGTTGTTACATCTGGATCACTGGAACCTGGCTTTTTAATGGAAACCGCAAAAGGCTTTGTTCTAAAGTAACACACATTCAGATCTTCTACATTATCTTTAATATACTCTAGAAGATCATCATAAGCTGATACATCCGGAAGAAGTGCATACTCATACTTGCTGATCCAATAATTCAACTCTTTTGATTTAGCATTCAATTGGCGTATTGCTGAAGTTTATTTATAAAATATGCCATATTTAATATCATTTTAAAGTTTGTTTTTATGATCTTTAATCTTAGCTATCAAATGCATTATATATGAGAGCTCGAAATCAAGCCGCTCAAAAGAATTTCCTTTTTCAGCTATTTCGTTTGCTATCTGTTTTAACATCGTTACAGCATATAGCTGCAACTGCATAGCTGTTTTACACTCACTTAGATTCATGCCTCAAATCGAAATTATACAATCTCAATTTATCAATCTCTGCCCTATTTTGCACAAATATGTTGATACAATCAGCCAATAGTTCCCAAAGCATTGACCACTGCTGTATATCCCACTCCATAAACAGCATCTCATTGAAATCATCTATGGGCTTCCACTCACTATTATAAAAATTTGAAAACCTTACATGCCAGGCTCGATCACTAAATGACACGCCAGGTAGAACAATATTGCTTTGTGTGGTAATCAATACCTTTGGCGAATTTTTAAAATCCAATGCATAAGAGCATCGACCTTTCTGCTC
>CAMTOX010000383.1 GCA_947074225.1 uncultured bacterium | reverse complement strand
AACGGTATATGGCCTGCCTTCTGGATGATGGGAAATGACATTAGCTCTATCGGATGGCCTAAATGTGGAGAAATAGATATTATGGAGATGGGACACTCTAACGGTATCAATGCCGGTACACCAGAACGCTTCTTTAACGGTGCATGTCACTGGGCAGCTAATAGCAGTGGTACACACGTTTACTATGCTAACGATGTTACTGCAGCATACGATATGCAAAATGACTTTACCACATTCCGCTGCTACTGGGACGACAAGAAAATTACTATGTATTTAGACCAAGATAAATACCCCGATGTTGAACCTTATTTTGTTATGGATATCTCTGAAACTTCAGACGCTACCAAAACAGGATACTACTTCCACAAACCTAACTTTATCTTGTTTAACCTTGCTGTTGGTGGTAACTTCCCTTCAATTTGGGATATTAACCAAGTAACAGCTTTGAATAATGGCGACGTAAAGATGTATGTAGACTATGTACGCGTATATCAACGTGGATTAGAGAATGAAACTTTAAACGTAAAATAATAAAACAAAAAACTCATGACTTTTAAAAAACTTGTACCTTGGTGTGTTGTCATAGGTTTTGTTATAGGCCTTGTAGCCGCCTGTACAGATAAACCTACCAACCAGACTGAGAAGCGCATTGAAGCACTCCTCAAGCAGATGACTTTAGAAGAGAAAGTCGGTCAGTTAAATCAAATTAACGATGTTGGTGGACTTCCAGAAGATCTTAAAGCACAATTAGCATCTGGAGAGATTGGTTCATTCTTAAATGTTATAGACCCTGAACTTATTATAGAAATGCAACGCATTGCTGTAGAAGAGAGCCGTTTAGGTATTCCATTAATCTTTGCACGCGACGTTATTCACGGATATAAAACCATCTTCCCTATTCCATTAGGACAAGCAGCTAGTTGGAACCGCGATTTAGTAGAACTTGGAGCACGTATCTCGGCCGAGGAAGCTTCGGCAATCGGTATACGTTGGACATTCTCTCCTATGATTGATATCTCACGCGATGCACGTTGGGGACGTATTGCAGAATCGTTTGGCGAAGATACTTACCTAAACACCGAACTTGGTGTTGCCATGATTCGCGGTTACCAAACAGACGATTTAACAGACCCTACAGCTATGGCAGCTTGTGCTAAGCACTTTGTTGGCTATGGCGCATCAGAGTCGGGTAAAGACTATAACACCACTTGGATTCCAGAAGTACAGATGCGCGACGTATACTTACCTCCTTTCCAAGCAGCTGCAGAAGCTGGAGCAGCAACATTCATGTGCTCGTTCAACGACATCAACGGTGTCCCTTCAACAGGTAACAAACACCTTAACATTAATATCTTACGCAACGAATGGGGATACGATGGCGTATTAGTGAGCGACTGGGGTTCGGCAGAAAACATGATCCCACACGGATTTGCTCACGACCTTAAAGATGCTGCACGCATTGCTGCAAATGCAGGAATGGATGTCGACATGATGAGCTACGCTTATCCACAACACCTTGCCGACTTAGTACGCGAAGGTAAAGTATCGGAAAAGACTGTCGACAATGCTGTACGTAACATCTTACGATTGAAATTCCGCTTAGGACTATTTGAAAACCCTTATATTGAACTACCAACAGAAAATCCTTTCTATACAGAACGGGCTCTTGAAGCAGCTCGTCAATCGGTAGTTGAAAGTACTATTTTGTTGAAAAACGAAGGAGTACTACCTCTTACTAACGTAAAATCTGTTGCTGTAGTAGGTCCTATGTCCGATGCAGGTTTAGACCAAATGGGTACTTGGAGCTTAGGCGCCGACCCGAACTTCAGCATCACTCCATTAGCTGCTATACGCTCTGAATATCCTAACATTACAGTAAATGCTGCACGTGGATTAGAGTATAGCCGGGTAAAAGATATGAAAGAGGTGGGTAAAGCTGTTGAAGCAGCTCGCAAATCGGATGTTGTTTTATTCTTTGCTGGTGAAGAGGCAATCCTTTCAGGAGAAGCAAAATGTTTGGCCAACATATCATTACAAGGTGCACAAACAGAAATGCTTAAAGCACTTAAAGCAACCGGAAAACCTATTGTAATGGTAGTTATTGCAGGACGTCCAATCACCATGGGACCTGAAATAGAGATGGTAGATGCTGTGCTATATGCTTTCCACCCGGGATCTATGACCGGACCTGGTATTGCCGACCTTATCTTTGGAAAAGCAATTCCTTCGGCTAAACTTCCGGTAACAATGCCTAAAATGGTAGGACAATTACCTATCTATTATAACCACAAGAACACCGGACGTCCGGCAAACAATATCACCTATATGGACGATATTCCTTATGGTGCCGAACAGTTCTCTATTGGTTCTACATCCTACCACTTAGACGCAGGCGACAAACCACTCTATCCTTTTGGATATGGACTTAGCTATACCACTTTTGAATATAGCCCCGTAACATTAAGCAGTAATATCTTAAAAGACAATGAAACAATTACGGTAAGTTGCGATATTACTAACACTGTTAAATACAAGTCCGACACCGTCGCTCACCTTATCACACGCGCTCTTCGTGGATAGTGTGATCGCCTCGT
>CAMTOX010000382.1 GCA_947074225.1 uncultured bacterium | reverse complement strand
TTTCTGTGTGTTTTTTTTTCAAGCAGAAGACTGCATACTATATTTCTGAATGTGACTGGAGTTCGGACGTGTGCTCTTCCGATCTATTCAGTACAGAGTGGGGATGGCATTACTTTCAGGTCGGGAGGTACGTCACTCTCCGGACAAGCAGTTGGAAAGGGTATAATTTGCGATTTACGTACCGCATGGAATTCGATGCAGGTTCGTGAAAAAGGTGCAAAAATCTGGTTTGAACCGGGATTAACCTGTCAGCAAGTTAATAAAGAGCTGTTGAAGTATAAACATAAATTAGGACCCGATCCGGCTTCGCATAAAGCAGCAATGATGGGTGGAGTACTTGCCAACAATAGTAGCGGAATGCAAGCCGGGACTAAACACAATTCATATCAACTTATCACATCTCTTGATTTTGTGTTGGCAAATGGTAACAGATATGATTCATCTAAAACCGCAGATAGAGTCAGATTTGAACAAGATGAAAATGAGTTGTGTAGTGGTTTAATGGATATACGTAATGAAATATTATCAAACGTTGAATTGCGCAATAAAATCATAGATAAATATAAAATTAAGAATGTTACAGGTTATGGAATGAATTCATTTATTGATTTTGATAACCCATTAGACATCTTTGTGCATTTACTTATCGGTTCAGAAGGCACTTTGGCATTTATTGCATCAGCCGAACAAAACACAATTCCGCTAAAAAGTTATTATACAAGTACTTTACTCTACTTTTCTGATGTGACTTTGGCTGCGGCTGCAGTGCCTGATTTGGCTGCTACCGAAGCCCTTTCGGTTGAAATGATGGACTATGCATCTCTCAAATCAATATATAATAATTCGGATGTTGTATATAACACAGACAATCTAAAGCAGGGTGCAACGGCGCTTTTGTTAGATTATGGTTCAGACTCTCAGGAAGAGTTAAATGATATTATTCATACACATAACGAAATGTTTAAGAATTTAAAAGGCTTACATTCAATGTCTCCTTTTACAACAACAGTGTCTGATCGTGAAAAAATGTGGTATGTTCGTGATGGAATTTTCCCGTGTGTTGCAGGAGCAAGACCAATAGGGGATAATGTGATTTTGGAAGATGTTGTGGCTCCTGTAGATCGATTATATAATTTAGTTGACGGGTTACAAAGTTTATTTGCTAAACATGGTTATGCAGGCGCAATCTTTGGTCATGCACGTGATGGTAATTTACATCCACTAATTACATCAAATATAAGCGGTAAAGATGATATTTTGCGTTTTGCTCGATTTATGGATGGTTTTGTCGATTTAGTAATTGGGCTTAATGGCTCGCTTAAAGGCGAACATGGTACAGGTCGTGCGGTTGCGCCATTTGTTGAAAAAGAGTGGGGCGACGAGATTTATTCTATGATGAAACGCATTAAACAACTTGCCGACCCTAAAAATATTCTGAATCCGGGTGTACTAATAAATGATAATCCAAATGTGTTTGTGGAAAATATCAAAGAGATGACCCCATTTGCCGATGAATTGCATGTGCATGCAGATAGTTGCATTGAGTGTGGCGTATGTGAACATGTTTGTCCATCGCGTAATGTAACGCTGACTCCACGCCAGCGAATTCAGGCAAACCGTGTAATAAAGTATAATCCAAAATTGGCATTAGAACTTAAAAAAGAGTATCAGTATGATGGGTTAGAAACATGCTCGGCCGATGGTATGTGTAAAACCGTGTGTCCTATGGAGATAAATACAGCTGATATTACAGATGCTCTTCGCGAAAAATATATGACTAATACTGAACGTAATATATTAACTTACAGTGCAAAACACTTTAAGAGCACTGTTGAATTATTGAAAAAATCACTAACTTTTGCTGTCGATTCTGAAAAAGTAATATCAGCAAAACCATTTGAATGGTCGTTGGCAATGGCTCACAAGTTATCTCACCAAATACCACAATGGTCGCACAATTTTACAAAATCGCCTAAGTTTGAGTCGCGCGAGGAGCAGAACCCGGACTTAGTTTATTTCCCTGCATGTGTAACACGAATTTTTGGTTCGTCAAATAGCGGTAAAGAGAATTTAATGAAGGTAATTTTAAATATTGCTGATAAAGTAGGTATTAAAATACTGTTGCCGGCTGAAGTAGAAGAGGTATGCTGTTCGCAGATTTGGGAACATAAAGGAGATAAAGAGGGTATGATTATTATGGCTAATAAAGCCGTTGAATATTTTTGGCTATGGTCTGATAAAGGTCGAATACCAATTATGTGTGATACAACATCGTGTACACACACTCTTCTCACATCGCTTGTGAAAGATGATAACCAAACTGTATTAACATCCGAAAATTTAAATCATTATAAACAATTAAAGATTGTATCATTAACACATTGGTTATTGGATGATGTTTTATCGCGAGTTGAACCAAAAAACAAAAAAACGCGCGTTTTGCTACATCCTACATGCGCTTGCGACCAAATGGGACTAACGCCGGTTATGAAGGCTATTGCCGAAAAATGTGCTAATGAGGTTGTTATTCCTGATAAGTGGAGTTGCTGTGGTGCGTCTGGCGACCGTGGCTTTATGTTTCCTGAGTTAGGAGAATCTGCATTACG
>CAMTOX010000381.1 GCA_947074225.1 uncultured bacterium | reverse complement strand
CGGTAACAAATATCTACAGAGATGTTATCTTACAAGAAAAAGATCTACCTATTATGAATAGTGCATACACTCAATGTTTCCGTCGTGAAGCAGGTAGTTATGGTAAAGATGTAAGAGGATTGAATAGATTGCATGAGTTTGCAAAGATTGAAATTGTACGCATAGACACACCTGAACATTCCGATCAGTCTCACCAAGAAATGGTAGCGCATATTGAAGGATTAATACAGAAACTACAACTGCCTTACCGCGTTCTACGCCTTTGTGGTGGCGACATGAGCTTTACCGCTTCACTATGTTTTGATTTTGAAGTATATAGCGCTGCACAAGAACGATGGTTAGAAGTGAGCTCGGTATCAAACTTTGCCAACTATCAAGCAAATCGTTTAAAATGTCGTTATAAAACTGCTGCCGGAACTACAGAATTATGTCACACTTTGAACGGCTCGGCACTTGCATTACCACGTATATTAGCATCTATACTGGAAAATAATCAAACACCTAATGGTATAAAGATTCCTGAAGTACTTGTGCCATATTGTGGATTTACAATGATTGATTAATATTATAATAATATAGAGTAAAGTCTCTTTCGAATTTTTCGAGAGAGACTTTTTTTTATACTTTAATGCAGTTATCTTTGTATCAAATTGATACACGAACCTAAATAATAAAATAGATATAATGGCTAAAGAGAAGACCGTTTTTTTCTGTAAGGAGTGTGGTGCCGACTACCCTAAGGCATATGGAAAGTGCCCGGCATGTGGCGCATGGAACTCATTTACAGAACAGAAAATACGTAAAGATGCACCAGCAAAGATTGAACATGGCTACGGAGGTATCGTAGTAAATAAGCCACAACTTATTAACGAGGTTCAGGCCAAAGGTGAAATACGTATAGACACCTTAAGCACGGAGTTTAATCGGGTACTGGGAGGTGGATTAGTAACTGGCTCTTTAGTACTTATTGGAGGTGAACCTGGGATTGGAAAATCTACCTTAGTATTACAAGTGGCTTTACAAATGCAAGGAAAACGTATTCTTTATGTGTCGGGCGAAGAGAGCGTCTCACAGCTTAAGATGAGGGCCGAACGTTTAGGAAAAACACAAAGTGAATGTTTCATTGTTAGCGACACCATATTAGAAAATATATTTCAACATATTCAGGAGGTAAAACCTGACGTGGTCATTGTCGACTCCGTACAGACCATATCTACCGACACTGCCGATGCATCGCCAGGTAGCATCACTCAGGTACGGGAATGTTCGGCAGCACTGCTCAAATTTGCCAAAGAGAGTCATATCCCGGTTTTGCTCATTGGCCACATCACAAAAGAGGGCAGCATTGCAGGACCTAAACTCCTTGAACATATTGTCGATACAGTGCTTCAGTTTGAAGGAGACCGTCACAATATGTATCGCATACTTCGTGCACATAAGAATAGATTTGGAAGTACCGATGAGCTTGCTATCTTCGAGATGCAACAATCCGGACTACGAGAAGTAAGCAATCCTTCAGAACTCCTACTCAATCGTAACTCCGACGGCCTTAGTGGTATTGCTATTGCCGCAATGATAGAAGGTGTACGCCCCTTTCTTATCGAGACTCAAGCACTGGTGAGTACCGCTGCCTATGGCGTACCACAACGCTCGGCCACAGGATTCGACCTACGACGCATGAACATGCTATTGGCTGTTTTAGAAAAAAGAGCCGGATTTAAATTGGCACAAAAAGATGTATTCTTGAATATTGCCGGCGGACTAAGGGTAAATGACCCTGCTGTAGACTTGGCTGTACTTTCGGCAGTCTTATCTTCTAACCTCGACATTACAATTGACTCCTCAATATGTTTAACAGGAGAAGTTGGACTATCGGGCGAGATTAGACCTGTAAATCGTATAGAACAACGTATTGCAGAGGCAGAGAAACTTGGATTTAAAAAGATTATCATACCGGAGTTTAACCGATCGCAACTTATTAAACCACGATTTGAAATAGAAATCATTGGTGTTCAAAAAGTAGACGAAGCATTTAGACAGCTCTTTGGAGGATAATATCTCGTTACTATAAAAACTATAAAGAACGCTATAGAAACAGTCAAACCAATGTTTCCATAGCGTTCTTTATTATATCTCACTTTTATAATAGAGTAAGTAAATCAACCATCTTATCTATCACCGAATCTGGTTTTTGGGTCAGCAGTTGTTCAGCTGTTTGGTTACCATAGCTCACGCCACAAGTTTTACACCCGGCGCGTTGACCCATCTCAATATCATAAATAGTATCGCCAACCACCATTGCTTTGTCGGCCGTAACTCCCCAAAGTTCTAAAAGTTTATTAGCCATCTCCGGTGCCGGCTTTTTCTCTACCACATCATCATCGGCAAACATTCCATCTTTCATTTTTCCTATCTCTTACGAATAACTCATATTTTTTATTTAGTCTTTATTTCTCCCCCTATCTCTTCCCTTCCCTATCTTTTGTTCCTCCTCCTTTTGCTATTTCTCTTTTACGCCCTCTTTTTTAGTCACACTCTCTTAATACTTCTCTTCTACATTTTCTCTTTTTTTCTCCTTTTCCTCTTCTTTTTCTTTCTTTTTTTTTTTTTT
>CAMTOX010000380.1 GCA_947074225.1 uncultured bacterium | reverse complement strand
TTAGATATAACTTTGTACAAAATATAAGGTCATGTCATAAGTTAGTTAAAAGGCTAATAAATGGTATGGATTATGTGGAGAAGTCATTTAAAATGGAGAAGTCATTCTCTAAATCATAACTTTTTAATTTTTAGAAACTATGTCTAAAGTAACCGTAGTAGGTGCAGGAAATGTTGGTGCCACCTGTGCTAATGTATTGGCTGTAAATGAAGTTGCCAATGAAGTTGTATTGATTGATATTAAAGAAGGTTTTGCAGAAGGTAAAGCCATGGATATTATGCAAACTGCTCAGCTTATGGGTTTTGATACTGTAGTGACCGGTGTAACAGGCGATTATTCAAAAACTGCAAATTCTGATGTTGTTGTAATCACTTCAGGTTTACCACGTAAACCAGGTATGACTCGTGAAGAACTTATCGGTGTAAATGCCGGTATTGTGAAAAGTGTTGCTGAAAGTGCATTGAAATATTCTCCAAATGCAATTCTTATCATTGTTTCTAACCCAATGGACCCAATGGCTTATTTGGCATTAAATACTTTAGGTTTACCACGTAACCGTGTTATTGGTATGGGCGGTGCTTTAGATAGTTCACGTTTCAAATATTATTTGAGCCAAGCTATGGATTGCAACCAAAATGAAGTAGAAGGATTGGTTATTGGTGGTCACGGCGATACTACTATGATTCCTTTAACTCGTTTGGCTACTTATAAAGGTATTCCTGTAAGCACTTTCTTGAGTGAAGAGAAACTTGAAGAGGTGGCAAAAGCAACTATGGTTGGTGGTGCTACTTTAACCGGTCTTTTAGGTACTTCTGCATGGATGGCTCCAGGTGCTGCTGCATCTTACTTAACAGAGTCTATCATCAAGAACCAAAAGAAGATGATTGTTTGTGCTGCTTCATTGGAAGGTGAATATGGTATGAACGATATCATGATTGGTGTTCCATGTATCATTGGTAGCAATGGTATTGAAAATATCATCGAACTTGAACTTGATGCTAAAGAAAAAGAGCAATTGGCAGCTAGCGAAAAAGCTGTACGCGCTACTAACGCTATCTTGAAAGAGATGAAATTAATCTAATCGATTAATCGAGCATAAATTTTGGAGCCTGTTTGTCTGTATAGATAAACAGGCTCTTTTATTATGAAAGTTGTGTACGAGAATTGTATGATTTTGGAAAAATGATGAAAGTAGACCCAATAGGTTTGTGTGTATTGAAGTTTGATTTACTTTTGTGTTGTCAACGGTAAAATAGATGTTATGATGAAACAAAGCTATAAACTGATGGAGTCATATCCGGAATTGCTTATTTTTTCGACCACACGCAATGGGGGAGTGAGTATGGGCAATTATGCCTCCATGAATGTGTGCGATTATTGTGGCGATAATGCAGCGCATGTGAAAAAGAATCGGGAGATAGTGTGCGAACAGTATGGTATAGCATTGGATAAGCTGATTTTACCACGCCAGACTCATGGTGCAAAGGTAGTGGAGATAGATGAACATTATTTTACCATGAGTGAGCATGAACAGAACGTGTTGTTGCAGGGTGTTGATGCTATGGTGACTTCCATGAGCGAAGTGTGTTTGGGAATACAAACTGCCGATTGTGTCCCGGTGCTATTTTACGATCCGAAACAGCATGCTGTTGGGGTGGCTCATTGCGGTTGGAGAGGAACCGTAGCACGCCTAGCGGCGCTCACAGCACTTGAAATGCACGATAGGTTTGGGTGTGCTTTTCATGATATCAGAGTGATTGTAGGTCCTTCTATATCTGTTGGTAGTTATGAGGTAGGGGAGGAGTTGATAGAAGCATTTGAAGAAGCAGAATTTCCAATAGGATTGCTCTTTAAACGTAACCCTAAAACATTAAGACATTATTTAGACTTATGGAGTGGGGTGATTTGGCAGCTCAAACAGATAGGGATCCCAGAAGAACACATTGAACAATCGGGAGTATGTACATTTAAAAACAGTGAGCAGTGGTTTTCGGCACGTGTTTTGGGAATAAGGTCGGGACGTATATTAAGTGGCATGATGCTACGTTGATACCATGAGAGAGTTTGTAGAATCTATGAGACGCATTGTAATTTCGATATTTCGATTACCTTTGCAGCCAATTTGTGAGAAAATAAGATGAAACCTTCTATTATAATCGACAAGAATATTCCATTTATTCAAGGAGCTTTAGATGCTGTGGCCAATGTAGTATATCTTACCGCAGCAGAGATGTCAGCAGAGCGTGTGAAAGATGCCGATGCGCTGATAGTACGTACACGCACACAATGCAACGCAGGATTGTTACATGGGAGCAATATTAAATTTATAGCTACAGCAACAATAGGATTTGACCATATAGATACAAAATATTGTAAGAATCATGGTATTGTATGGAAGAATGCACCGGGTTGCAATGCAGAGTCTGTAGCGCAGTATATAGGTTCTGCTTTGAGCTATTGGGCAAAACAAAAGAATAAGAGTCTTTCTGAACAGACATTAGGAATTGTAGGTGTTGGTCCTGTAGGTAAAGCAGTAAAGCATATGGCAGAGCTTTTAGGCATGAGGGGTGTTCTACTTCTATTTCTTTATTTAGAAAAACAGAAGCTGTTTCCGCAAACTTTG
>CAMTOX010000379.1 GCA_947074225.1 uncultured bacterium | reverse complement strand
ATTTAATTTATTAACCAAGCTGGAGAAAGTTGCATTTGCAAGTTGAATTCAGCAATCTAAATTGGAAGAGGTTTTTAATATTCGTCGCGATGTTTTGTTTTATATATAGAGTCTATAATCCAATAGACAAAAAGTCCACAAAATGTTCCGACTATATTAGCGGCGAAGTCACTCCATGAGGAGGTGCGCCATGAGATACCGGCTTGGATAAGTTCCATTAATCCACCATAGAAGATAGAAACTAGAGCCGGAACATACCATAGTTTAAAGGTGAGTCTCTCTCGACAAAAAGAGGATTTATCTAAAAGTAGCGATACCATAAATGCAGCATACATGAGCATATGAACATACTTATCGGCATGAGGAATGCCAACCTTTGGTAATCCGCTTCCTGTAGTGACCGATAAAAATAAGATCACTGCAGCAGCTATAATAGTAAGCTTATATGGGAATTCTTTAATTCTAGACATTGTGAAAATATAGTTTCCATGGTGAAACTATATTTCACCATGGAAAGAATAATGTGATATTAGAAATAGACTATCTCACGATCGTATATGCTGCTTAAAAGATTATTGGCCAAACGGCTTGCTCCTAAACGGAACAATTTGTTGTTTAACCACTCTTCTCCTAAAACGGTTTTTACTATGGTGTAATAGTTTACTGCATCTTGAGTAGTTACAATACCTCCAGCAGGTTTAAAGCCAATCTTTTCGCCTGTTTTGTCGTAGTATTGCTTAATAGCCTGACACATGATGTATGCAGCTTCTAATGTTGCGGCGGGTTCAAGTTTACCTGTAGAAGTCTTAATAAATTCTGCTCCTGAAGCAATAGAAAGTAGTGAAGCTTGCATTATTAAGTTGCAAGTTGGTAGGGCACCGCTCTCAATAATTACTTTCATATGTGCTTTACGGCAAGAGTCTTTTAGCTCTCTAAGCTCTTCTAACACTTCACTATGGTAACCACTTAAGAATTTACCTAATGAAATAACTACGTCAATCTCATTAGCTCCTGCCATTACTGTTAAAGCAGTCTCAGCAACTTTAGCTTCAATAAATGTTTGTGCCGATGGGAAACAAGCAGATACTGCAGCAATATTAACATCGGCATCTTCAAGAACCGCTTTTGTTACAGGTACCAACGATGGGTAAATACATACTGCAGCTACTTTAGGCATTTCTGGATATTGAGCTGGGAATTCATTTACTTTTTCCATCATGTTTCCTATTTTCTCTTCACTATCTGTGCTATTAAGAGAAGTAAGGTCAATTAAGTTAAAGCAGGTCTTATAAACCTCTTTAGTGTCATTCTCAGCAGCATGTTTAGCTAAAATGTCAGCTACAGTAGCTTTAACCTCTTCATCTTTCCAATCGCATTTATACTGTGCGTACAGTTCGTTCAACTTTTCCATAATTACCAATGTTATTAATATGAATGTCAATTCAGACTATCTTATTCTCTATTTTTTGAATCTATCCAAATAGTAACGGGACCATTGTTTACTAAAGCCACCTGCATATCGGCGCCAAAAGTTCCAGTTTGAATAGTCTTACCTAGTTTCTGGGCTGTTGTTTGGCAGAATATTTCGTACAAAGGTACGGAAATTTCAGGTTTTGCAGCTTTAATATATGAAGGTCTATTCCCTTTAGCTGTTAAAGCATGCAAAGTAAATTGGCTCACTACTAACACTTCGCCATCAATATCTAATACAGAGCGGTTCATAACACCTTTCTCATCGTCAAAGATGCGTAGATTCACCAATTTAGAGCTCAGCCACTCTATGTCGGAGATGTCGTCGGTATCTTCAATACCTACAAACACTAACAACCCTTGAGCTATTTGTGCTGTCACTTTATTCTCTATTGTCACTGAGGCTTCTGTCACCCTTTGAATCAACAGTCTCACCCTTTCTCCTCCAATAAATGTTCCAAATGTTTTCCTACTACTTCTGCTGCATGATGTACTATCTCTGCACAAGGACGTTTCTTGTAATAAGCCTCTGTACGCTCTTCGGGAAGAGGTTCATCGCCTTTCTTGTTTAGACCTAAAAGGTCGCGACAGATTATTGATCCCATCTCTGCTTTAAAATCGGCTGCTAACTCCTGTACAAGTTTATAATTTGCTGCTTTAGCCTCTTTATTTGTAGGGTCGTTTGCCGGTATGGCATGCGATGCCACTAAAAACATTCCAGAGCAAGCGCCACACACCTCACGCATGCGACCCATGCCACCACCAAACGATGCACTTATGGTCGCTGCCATCTCTGGGCTAATACAATATATATCTGCGTAAGCCATATACACAGCTTGGGCGCAGTTGTATCCCTCTCTAAATAGTGCTTCGGCCTTATCTGAGCGCTCTTGCACATTAATTGTCTTCATATAATGAATAGTTTTGGTTTGTTGTTAAATAGTTCACCTTTCTCTTTGTACTATTTTACGATAGCAAGGTCTAACTGCTTCTTCACTAAATCGGCTCTTGCTATCTTCACTGTTATAGAGTCGCCCAACTGGCATTTCTTTCGTCTGTTACGACCTATGATACCGTCGTTCTTATCGTCAAAGATATGGTAGTCGTCGTCAAGATCGCGAATAGGACTCATCCCCTCACCTTTTTTCTCTTTC
>CAMTOX010000378.1 GCA_947074225.1 uncultured bacterium | reverse complement strand
CTTATTTAAATAGAATTTTAGGGTAGAAAAATAGAAATAAAAGATTATATTTCAATATTTTAATAGTAATAAGAAAAGAGGAAAAATGTTCCACGAAATAATAGACCTAATAGAGCAAAATAGAGAAGAAAAGGGAAAAATTTACGGGAAAAATAGAGTTTAGGCAGTAATAGGGTAGGAGAGTAACTTTGAATAATATAAAATTTAGATATTTTAATTATTATGTTAATGTAATTAAAAACTAAGATTTACGTTGCGTTTCAAAATAATCGAAAAGAAGTTTTGCTTTATGCTTACCCAATATTGGTTCCAGGTCGGATAGAGTTGCCTCGCGCACACGTTTTAGACTCTTGAACTTTTTCAAGAGTTCTACTTTGCTCTTCTCACCAATTCCGACAATATCATCAAGCTCAGATTTTGTTTGACTCTTACTACGTTTATCGCGGTGAAAATTAATAGCAAACCTATGTACTTCATCTTGGATTGAAGCCAAAAATTTAAATGCAAAGTCAGTAGGTTTTAATCCCACCACTTTTGGAGGGAAACCAAAAAGAAGCTCTGAGGTGCGATGCTTATTATCTTTTGCCAGACCGGCAATAGGAATATCAAGATGTAGTTCATCTTGAATTACCTGACGCACCACTTCCATTTGACCCTTTCCACCGTCGGTTATAATCAAATCGGGTAGGGGAGTGCCTTCATCCAACATACGGGTGTAGCGCCTACGTACTACTTCTTGCATAGAAGCATAATCGTCGGGACCGGTAACCGATTTAATAATATATTTACGATAATCTTTCTTAGAAGGTTTCGCTTTTTTAAAGACTACACATGCTGCTACAGCATCACTGCCGGAAATATTAGAATTGTCAAAACATTCGATGGTTTGGGGTAAATTCTTTAGTCCTAACTTCTGTTGTATCTCTGTAAGTAATTTTATAGCGCGTTGATCGGGATTTAATTTCTCGGCTTGTTTTAATTTATCTATTTTATATTGACGCACATTTTTTATAGACAAATCTAAAAGCTTTTTCTTATCGCCACGTTGAGGAATAATCCATTCCACCGATTTTAATTCTATATCGGGAGTGAATGGTACAATGATAGTTTTACAAGAAGTATTCAATTTTTCACGCAATTCAACAATAGCCAATGCTAAGATCTCCTCTTTTGGTTCATCTAATTTCTTCTGATATTCGATGGTGTAACCCTGCACAATGGAACCTTTAGCTATTTTCAGAACATTTATATAGGCAGCACTTTCATCTTCTTCATATCCATAAACCTCCAAATCATCGTCGTGCATGGTAGTAATAACCGTTTTTTTCTGATAATTACTCAATGCATCGTACTTATCTTTTAATGCTTGTGCCTCTTCGAATTTCATTTCAGAAGCCAAACGTTTCATATTTTCTAATAAATAGTCAAGAATTGCTTGAGAATTTCCTTTGGCAATCTCTTTTATTTCATGAATCATCTTTCCATATTCGGGTATTGAGATTAAATTTTCACAACATCCTAAACAGTTATGGATATGATATTGGAGGCAAACTTTATATTTACCTGCTTCGATATTTTGCGGAGTCAACGGTAATTTGCATGTACGAATGGGATAGAGTTCACGAATTAACTCCAAAAGTACGTCAATAGTGTAAGTGGAAGGGTAGGGGCCAAAGTAATCGGCGCCACGAAACATCTGTCTCGTTTTAAAAACGCGCGGATAATACTCTTTGGTAATACAAAGCCACGGGTATGTTTTGCCATCTTTTAGCAAAACATTATACCGTGGCTGATGCTGTTTTATTAAGTTATTCTCCAATAAAAGGGCATCTTCTTCACTATTCACGACAATATATTTTATGTCGCGAATGTTCCTAACTAAGATGTTTACTTTTGGAGAATCGTGATTTTTATTGAAATAAGAGGAGACTCTACGCTTTAAATTTTTAGCTTTTCCAACGTATATAATCTCATTTTGCGCATTCAAATATTGATATATTCCCGGCTTATCGGGCAAGGAAGATACAATTAATTTCAATTTTTCTCTATGCGCACTCATACCTTTCAACAATAAATAGGGCTATTTTATAAGCTTAAAAATGGATTAAAGAGTCTACTTTTACCTCTTCGTCAAACACTGCACGCCCTTCTAAGAAGTCTAATTCGACTAAGAAATTGACGTAAATTTTCTTCACTCCGAACTTACGAACCAATTCGCAAGCGGCTTTCATGGTTCCTCCAGTGGCCAATAAATCGTCGTGAATGAGTACTACATCGTCCGGTTGAAGAGCATCTTTATGCAGTTCTATCACGTCTACACCGTACTCTTTTGCATAGCTAACCTCGATGGTTTCGGCCGGAAGTTTACCTTTTTTACGTACAGGAACAAATCCAACACCTAATTTATTACCCAAAATTGGTGCCATAATAAAGCCACGACTCTCTATTCCTATAACTTTTGTAATGCCTTTATCTTTATAAAGACGGTACATTTCGTCTTCAAAATAGCGCATACAATCGGGATTTATAAAGGCTGTTGTTAAGTCTTTGAAGATAATTCCAGGTATTGGAAAGTCGACTACATCGCGAATATTCGCTTTAACTTCTTCAATTGTCATAATAGTTTTTCATATT
>CAMTOX010000377.1 GCA_947074225.1 uncultured bacterium | reverse complement strand
AGACTGCTGTTAAGATTGAGGTTCAGGACGGATACAAATATAGACTCCTGCTGGTAATGATTGGTTAGTGTCTGAAAGAACAAAGAGGTGGTCGTTGACACTATAGTAGGGATGGGCTTTAATACCAGGCACATCGCATTTCAATAATTCAGCAGGATTTAAAGGGAATTGCAAACGGTTTATGTTTAAGCCATAATCACGACCCAACTGCTCTTCTAAACGACAATATTTATATGCCTCATCTTTAGACGTTGGAAAACCAACCTCCTGAAATAACTGAGACGCAGCAGCACGCCTATCGTTTAATAGAGAGGGGCTATGTTTGCGTATCAACGGTTCTGTTTGGCTATATAAATCGTTATATATTTGTTCGTTCATCGTTATAAATAGTTTTTTCAACGAGTTTAAGTAATACTATTCACTCTCGTATGTTGAGCGGAGTGGTTACTCTCCCTCAATCTCTTTCTTAATCCAGTCGTAACCTTTCTCTTCTAATTCTAAAGCAAGCTCTTTGCCGCCTGTTTTTACGATACGACCTTTATAAAGTACATGTACAAAGTCAGGAACAATGTAATCTAATAGACGTTGATAGTGTGTAATAACTATAGAGGCATTGTCTTTACTCTTTAAGGTATTTACACCATTAGCCACAATGCGTAACGCATCAATATCTAATCCAGAGTCTGTCTCGTCAAGAATTGATAAGCGTGGTTCAAGCATTGCCATTTGGAATATCTCATTGCGCTTCTTCTCTCCGCCCGAGAAACCTTCGTTTACCGATCGGTTAGCTAGTTTATTATCCAATTCCACCAACTCCTTTTTCGTGCGCATTAATTTCAAAAATTCAGAGGCTGTGAGTGGCTCCTCGCCTTTATATTTGCGATGCTCATTTACTGCTGTACGCATGAAATTTACCATACTCACACCTGGTATCTCTACCGGATACTGAAAGCTCATGAAGACACCTTCGCGGGAACGGTCCTCGGGATTCATCTCCAATAAATCTTTTCCATAAAAGTTTACACTGCCTTCTGTGACAGTGAAAGCTGGGTTACCTGCCAATACTGACGATAAAGTACTCTTACCGGCACCATTTGGACCCATTATAGCATGAACTTCGCCGGGGCGAACTGTTAAAGTCAAACCTTTTAAAATCTCTTTGCCGACTACTGTGGCATGTAAGTTCTTAATTTCTAACATCGGTTATTCTTGTTTTATATAAAAATCTTATCCTAAAAATAGATTCCTCTTCTCATTTATATTTAAAGCGCTTGAGCGCTATTCATTTTCTTACTCCATGTTTTATATGCTTGCACTGCTATCACTAAGTAAATCACATATAACAAGACTGTAAAATAGATTCCCATGACTATATATAGCATAATGCTGCAAGTGTTTACTACCATCCAAATAGACCAGTTGTCTAATTTCTTGCGTGTTAGTAATATCTGTCCAATAATACTGGCTACTGTAAGAGTGGCATCAATATATGGATAGCTTGGTGTTTCTATAAAATTTGGATAGGCTCCCGATAGGCGTGAGACTAAGCTTCCCCATAAGGCACCCCCAATAATAATAATTAAGATGATTAGCATCAGGTGATTAGGCTTGAGCTTGGTAATTGTTAACCTATTACCATTTCCTTTGCCATGTGTCCAGCTATAAATGCCATAACTACTTATTATAAAATATACTACTTGTAAAAGCATCATCGAGTAGAGATGGTATTGATAAAACAACATAAAATAGAGCACATTATTTGCCAATCCAATATAAAAGTTGACAACTTTACCGCGTGAAGCTAAATAAACAGCAACAACACCGGTCAATACTCCAAGTAGTTCTAACAAACAAAGTGGATAACCCCACACTGTAAAGAGCGTATAATCTATAGCAAAAGGATTCATCTTATTATTTTATTATCCTACAGAACCCTCTAAAGAGATAGATAGTAGTTTCTGTGCCTCTACGGCAAATTCCATTGGTAACTTATTCAAGACCTCTTTAGCATATCCATTTACAATCAAACCTACAGCATCTTCGGTACAGATTCCACGTTGATTACAATAAAAAAGTTGATCCTCACTAATCTTAGAGGTCGTTGCTTCATGTTCTATAATTGCACTATCGTTTTTTATATCCATATAAGGAAACGTGTGCGCTCCACACTGATCGCTTAAAAGTAAACTGTCGCATTGCGAAAAGTTTCTTGCATTGTCGGCATTGGGCGATACACGTACTAAACCACGGTAGGAGTTCTGACTTTTTCCAGCAGAGATACCTTTGGATACGATTCTACTTTTTGTGTTTCGTCCTAAATGTATCATCTTTGTTCCGGTATCGGCCTGCTGATAGTTATTTGTTACTGCCACAGAGTAGAACTCACCAACGGAATTATCTCCTTTTAAGATGCAACTTGGATATTTCCATGTTACGGCAGAACCTGTCTCTACTTGTGTCCAAGAAAGTTTAGAATTGTCGCCCTTGCAAATACCTCTTTTGGTTACAAAATTATAAATACCACCTACGCCATTTTTATCGCCAGGATACCAGTTTTGTACGGTAGAATATTTTACCTCTGCGTTTTGCATCACCACAATCTCTACTATGGCAGCATGCAGTTGATTCTCATCG
>CAMTOX010000376.1 GCA_947074225.1 uncultured bacterium | reverse complement strand
CCAGTTGAGGAGTATAACTGCCGTTAATTTGTTGCGTAGCCAAATAACAATCAAACATCTTGTCACCGAGGGCAGCAGTTAATTCATTATATTTAATTAATTCTGCTCTATAGGCCCTATCTGAAACCTCTTTTTGGTATTCTGCTGCAGCATCTGTACCATTAGGATAGATTCTGAATAAGCAAATGAAACCGGTGTTATTTGGATCTACACATACCATATCATCATATTGGTTCAATAAGTTTTGATAATAGTAGCGAGTTTCTAAAATACCGCCTAATACCGCTTGAATACCTTCAATACCCAAATATTTCATGGTTGCCCAACCAGCCAAAGAACCTGCACCACTACGCGATACCTCTAAGGTGTAATACATAGGGTTGTAAGGAGTTACTTCTTGAAGATAAGCATAACTACCTCTACGCATAATAGATTCAAACTCTGCTGCATCTTTATAACAGAAACAGCTACTAGTATAAGGAGAGAATCCAAATTTATGGAAGTCCACACCTACTGCATCGGCTAAATGTATGCTCTTTGTTTGTTCAACATTCTTTTTAATGACTTGCAAAACCTCCTTAGAGAATTCTAATTCATTGGCTTCAAAATCGTAATCTTTAAATGCTACCCACGACCAACCTGCCACACCATCGGCATAAAGCAATGCTCTGCCATAAGGAGCTGGGTTAGGATATTTATCTAAAAGTTCTCTTACCTTATCAATAGGGTCAAAAACACTAGCATCTGTAGTACCCATGGTACATACCACTGTTGCAACCGGAATACCTTTACCTACTAACTCTTTCAAGGTCTTTTCCAATTCGCCCATATCCATCTGATTGGTTTCTGGATCTGTAGGAATTTGAATAATATTTTCCATACCTATACCAGTCCAGTCGGTAGCATTGAATTTACAATAGTGCGATTGTGTTGAACAAAGCACCTTTGCATCGGTACGAATACCTTTATTACGTGAATCGGGTAATACACGTGTTAATGCATATTTAAGATGGTAGAACCAACAACCACTACCACCATATGTGTATACACAACCTGTATTTACAGGATTCCATCCGAAGAGGTTTCCTAACATACCTGCCGATTCTAATTCTGCTTTATGAACATTCCAAGAGTATTCACCTTCAATAATATTAGGCATAAATAGTAATGGCAAAATAGAAGCTATGATACTTGCAGTATTTGGTTGAGGCCACACATTACACATTGTCATTGGACTAGCCACATGAGGCATACCTTCAAATAATTTCACTGTATCGGCAATAACGCTGTCTAAGTCCTGAGGTTTCTGGGGTATAGAAACATTCTTAACTTCAGGATATGTATATGCCAATTGTGAAGAGTCGCCCAAAAAAGCAGGACCATCTTTCTCTGGCTTCAAATTATCAATCAATGTAATTGCCTTGTTAATTTGTTGAGCCAAAGGATCATTCGCTTGCCTATATGGAGAATAGAACTCAGAAGTCATTAACTTTCTGTACTTCGACCAATTAGGTGCATCACTCTTAATTTGATCTTTGTCATAGATCTCATCCATTCCTTGTTTTTGTTCCATAATCAACTACGATTAAATTGTTAAAAAAATAAGTTTGTTAAAATACTATATAAATATCCTTATTAGGAATATTACTTAACTACGTGCCATAGAGAAGATAAACTTCTTTCTGAAAATTACTGCTATCACAAAAATGATAACTGAAATAATGGTATTAACATAGAATGGATATATTTCTCCTGAAGCATTAAATACCCACCCAAAGAATTGCATTATAAAAGGTGTTACCAATACCGCCAAATAATTCATTGCCATGAGCCATCCCAAGACTAATACAGCCTTTGAGTGTATAGCGGTTGCCGGAACTTTATCATATAAAAGCGGTTGTAACACACCATAAAAGAAACCACATATAAAAATGCCTATGCCCATCATGACAACCGATTTAAAGAGAACAGTTACAATAAGACCTATACCCATACCTAAGAATGTTAAAGGGATAGTCCAGTTCTTAAAGAGTTCAATAATGCGTGCAATAAAAAACCCCGGCAGCATAATAGCCAAAAAGAACACTGAAATTAAAGTTCCCGAAGCTACACTAGACAATTTATAATCGTCGACCACATAAGAGACGTTGAAATCAATTATCAAAGCCACGTAACATGCTAAGAAATAAATAATCATTAATCCCAATAATGCCGCTACATTCATGCGTTTTCCAGGTTTTATAAGGGTTGAAGTAGTCGTTGTATCTGTATCTGCTACCGTACTTAAATCTTTTACGTTATTCTTTTTCAAGAATGCCGGACGTAAGAAATACATTAATATTACGGCAAAAATTGGCACCAAATAGACAATAAACGGCAAATGCCAATTAATAGTTGCTAACCAACCGGTTAGTAACGTAGCCAACACTAAAGAGAGGTTTGAGATAGCCGAATTTAAACCCAACTGCGTAGTACGCTGTTTACCCACAAAATAATCGGTTATTAAACCTGTAGACAATGGTACCACCATACCTGCACCAACACCTAATAAACAATTCACAACAATAAGATAGGTCATACTTTTAGCAAAAAAGAGATCGGAAGAGCACACGTCTGAACTCCAGTCACATTCAGAAATCT
>CAMTOX010000375.1 GCA_947074225.1 uncultured bacterium | reverse complement strand
CCAACGCCCCACTCATAGATCGTCCTTCTGCTCCCTCACCTGCGCCCACCTGGCCCTACACTCTCGCCTCCCCTCTTTCCCTACACGACGCTCTTCCGATCTCTGGAGCATGATTGCTGCACAGGCACATACCCCCGAAGTTGGGGTAACCATAGACAATGCCATGCGAGCCATAGAGCGAGAGAACAAGCGTTTGAAAGATATTCTACCAAAGAATTTTGCTCGTCCTGAATTAGATAAACGCCGGTTAGGTGAGGTGGTCGACCTATTTACGAACATACAGATGCATGTGCATGGCGACAGCAAAGATATCTTGGGACGTGCTTATGAATATTGTTTATCGAAGTTTGCCGAAGCCGAGGGTAAATTGGCTGGCGAGTTCTACACACCCGCTTGTATAGTGAAAACCTTAGTCGAGGTATTGCAACCTTACAAAGGGCGTGTTTACGACCCTTGTTGTGGTAGTGGGGGTATGTTTGTACAGAGCGCTAAGTTTATTCAAGAGCATGCGCAAAACATTAACAACATCTCGGTATTTGGTCAAGATGCCAACCCTACTACATGGAAGATGGCGCAGATGAACTTGGCAATACGTGGCATAGAGGCCGACTTAGGTAAACATGCTGCTGATACTTTCTTTCACGACTGTCACCCCACACTAAAAGCCGACTTTGTATTGGCTAACCCACCCTTTAACTTGAGCGACTGGGGAGCCAACAAATTGAGCGACGATGTGCGCTGGAAATATGGAACCCCTCCCAATGGTAATGCCAACTTTGCCTGGATACAACATATAGTCCACCACCTGGCACCACAAGGGCGTGCAGGTATTGTACTGGCCAATGGTTCCCTCTCTAGCCAAAGTGGTGGCGAAGGAGATATACGCCGTGCCTTGGTAGAGGCCGACTTGGTGGAGTGCATCGTGGCCATGCCATCACAGCTGTTCTACACCACTCAAATACCCGTGAGTATCTGGTTCTTGAATAAAGATAAACGGCAGAAGGGCGAAACGCTCTTCTTAGATGCTCGCAATATGGGAACAATGATAACACGCAAACTACGCGAGATGACCGATGGTAAGGATGGCGACATAGCACGCATAGCCGCAGCGGTCGATGCCTTCCGTAGTGGCACTTTAGTACCAGAGAAGGGATTCAGTGCCATAGCCAACTTGGAACAGATGGCCAAACAAGATTATATCTTGACTCCCGGACGCTATGTAGGTATTGCAGAGCAAGAGGAGGATGCCGAGCCTTTCGACGAGAAGATGGCTAGGCTAACCACAGAGTTACAAGGACTCTTCGAAGAGTCGCACCGTTTAGAAACTGAGATTAAGAAACAGTTAGGAAGTATAGGATATGAATTGTAAAAAACACATA
The DNA here is from genome assembly GCA_947074225.1 of uncultured bacterium. GTDB lineage: Bacteria > Bacteroidota > Bacteroidia > Bacteroidales > Paludibacteraceae > CAMTOX01. Next base: position 1,267 of record CAMTOX010000375.1, on the reverse strand, counting down.
ACAACATGGTAGATTTTCAGTTAATAAATAAGATGTTGAATAATGCATTAAACAAATTATATAATAATGATGCATCCTTAATAATAAGAAGAACAAATGAAAGAAGTATTGTTTTCCGTTTGGGAATATATTTACAGGAAGAATTAAATATCAATGGACTAGAAGAATACAATCTTGATTGTGAATATAATAGAAATATGGAGGAAAGTAAATCTACGTGTAATCTATTAAATGGAACATATCCGGATTTAATTATTCATACTAGAGAAAGTAATGAAAATAATTTATTGATATTAGAATTTAAAACTTGGTGGAATAGTAATCAAGATAATGATGAATATAAAATTAGAGAGTTTAAGAATTCACCCTATAATTATATATATGGAGCGACTGTTTTAATCGGTAGAAATCATCATACAACAAATTTTATTGATTAATGAGAAGAGATTTTATTAAGCTTGGTGACATTTGTAATATTCAAACTGGACCTTTCGGAAGCCAACTACACAGTAATGATTACTCGTTAAATGGAACTCCTATTGTAACTGTTGAACATTTAGGTAATAGAAAATTCACTTTACAAAATTTACCTCATGTTAAAGAGGAAGATAGAATAAGATTACAAAAATACAACATGAAAGAAGGAGATATCATCTTTAGTCGTGTAGGTTCTGTTGATAGGTGTACATATGTTTTTCAGAATAATGTTGGATGGTTGTTTTCTGGGCGTTGTTTAAGAATAAGAGTTGAATCAGAATGTTTATGCTCATTATTTTTATACTATTATTTTTGCCTAGATGAAGTTAAATTATATATACGTAATATAGCAGTTGGTGCCACAATGCCATCTATTAATACAAAATTATTACAAAATATAGAAATTATATTGGTAAAGAACACCCACGCATAGGTATCTAATAAATTTATATCATTGGGTTGTAACTCTATGGCACGCGCCATCATCTTATCCGCCTTGCGTAATTCCATATTACCAAGTGCCAAATGATAAGCGTAATTATTTAAAACAAGGACATTATCATAATAGAGTTCCAACGCACTTTCGTAATTTTTCATCGCCATCAACACCTTATCTTGAGTCAACAGATAGTCTCCTTTAAAGCCATATAATAGAGATAGTCTGCGTTTATCACCATCACTATATTTATTAATGACACTATCTACAAGCTCTACAAAAATAGAATCTGCATCATTTAACATCGCAGCCATAACCTAATAATGCCCCCAACACGGAAGAACCACGGGTCCG
>CAMTOX010000374.1 GCA_947074225.1 uncultured bacterium | reverse complement strand
AAGACGGCATACGCGCTTTCTGAATGTGACTGGAGTTCAGACGTGTGCTCTTCCGCTCTACACGTTGACTTTTCATACGAAGTGTCTCGCTCGATAGCCGCTTGTGAAGGAGCACTATTAATTGTTGATGCTACGCAGGGAATTCAAGCGCAAACAATTTCTAATTTATACATGGCACTTGAGCATGATTTGGAGATTATTCCTATCATGAATAAAATGGATATGGACAGTGCTATGCCTGAAGAGGTAGAAGATCAGATTGTTGAACTCTTAGGATGTAAGAGAGAAGAGATTATTCGGGCAAGCGGGAAAACAGGATTAGGAGTTGACGATATACTTGATGCTATCATTGACCGCGTACCGGCACCAAAAGGAGACCCTGAAGCGCCTTTGCAGTGTCTAATCTTTGACTCAGTATTCAACTCTTTTAGAGGTATTATTGCTTATTTCAAAATAGTGAATGGTACCATTAAAGCTGGCGACTTAGTGAAATTTGTTGCTACAGGAAAAGAGTATGAAGCAAACGAAATTGGAATTCTAAAACTCGATATGGTTCCACAAAAAGAACTCAGTGCCGGAAATGTAGGTTACATTATTTCTGGTATTAAGAGCTCTAAAGAGGTAAAAGTGGGCGATACTATAACACATGTAAAGAGACAATGTGAAACAGCAATTGATGGTTTTGAAGAGGTTAAACCTATGGTATTTGCCGGGGTGTATCCTATCGATACCGAAGACTTTGAAGACCTACGCTCTTCAATAGAGAAATTGCAATTGAACGATGCCTCTTTAACTTTTGAACCGGAATCGTCTGTTGCCTTAGGATTCGGATTCCGTTGTGGATTCTTAGGTATGCTTCATATGGAGATTGTTCAAGAACGATTGGACCGTGAGTTCGATATGAATGTTATCACAACGGTACCTAACGTATCTTACAAAGTATACACTAAAAAGAATGAATGTTTAGAGGTGCATAATCCGGCAGGATTGCCCGATATTACAATGATTGACCGTATTGAGGAACCTTATATTAGGGCTTCGGTAATTACTCAAACAGATTATATCGGACAAATCATGACACTCTGTTTAGGTAAACGTGGTGAGTTAATAAAACAAGATTACATCTCTGGAAATCGTGTAGAATTAATCTACGATATTCCTTTAGGAGAGATTGTATTCGACTTTTATGATAAGCTAAAGAGTATTTCCAAAGGATACGCATCTTTTGATTACCATATGAATGGTTATCGTCCATCTAAATTGGTAAAACTAGATATATTGTTGAATGGTGAATCGGTCGATGCACTCTCTTCATTAATTCACTTTGACAATGCCTATACATTAGGGCGCAGAATGTGTGAAAAACTAAAAGAGTTAATCCCACGTCAACAATTTGATATTGCAATTCAAGCTGCTATTGGTGCTAAGATTATTGCACGTGAAACAATTAAAGCAGTACGTAAAGATGTTACTGCAAAATGTTATGGTGGCGATATCTCTCGTAAACGTAAATTGCTTGAGAAACAGAAAAAAGGTAAAAAACGTATGAAACAAATTGGTAATGTTGAGGTACCACAAAAGGCATTCCTTGCAGTACTTAAGTTAGATTAAACCGTTTTCTGAGTAAGAATAATGAAAGTATTAATGTTTTAATTTATTAGATACCATATCTTTAGTAATAAAGATATTGATGCCAAAAGCTGCACAAGCCGCGAAGTGATGATGAAAATCTAAAACAAAAGGTAGAGGCTTTACAACTTTATCGACATATAGTATTAGTTGAAAAGATAAAAGTAAATAATGAGGGCATAATAGCCTTCGGGAGAATATTGAATTGTTAAGTACGAGTAGTTCTATAATGAGCTATTCCTCATCTTAAAAGATAACTTAAATCAGAAAATATAAACCAAAACACTTTAGCCTATGTTACTAAGCGCATCTACTGCTGAAGCAGCAAACCTATTGCCAGTATGGACATTAATACCATTTGTGTTAATGCTTCTATTTGTGGCTGTAGCACCACTAGTGATTGAACATTGGTGGGAACAAAACAAAAACAAGTTAATCATCTCTTTGGCCTTGGGTATTCCCACAGCAGTTTATTTGCTTATTATCGGACAAGGAGCGGCGTTAGAGCATCAATTATTGGGCGATTATTTGCCATTTATAGTATTGCTTACAGCACTGTTTGTCATTACTGGTGGTATACACTTAAGTGGTGATATTAAAGCAAAACCTATAGTCAATACCTTATTTTTGGCCATTGGTTATGTCTTAGCCTCTTTTATGGGTACTACAGGTGCAGCCATGCTATTAATACGTCCGGTAATATCTACCAACTCGCAACGTCAGTATAAAGTACATACGATATTGTTCTTTATTGCTGCGGTAGCAAACTGTGGTGGATTATTAACTCCGCTTGGCGACCCTCCATTGTTGTTGTTATACTTACGTGGTGCACCATTTACTTGGTTCTTCCATCTCTTCCCAGAGTGGTTGTTTACAGGGGCCTATCTGTTATTGGCTTATTTCATTATAGATTCTTATTTCTATAAGAAAGAACCATGGCATCATTTGTCGGCCGATGCGCGTGAAATTACTCCAGATCGGAAGAGCACACGTCTGACCTCCAGTCACATTCAGAAATCTCGTATG
>CAMTOX010000373.1 GCA_947074225.1 uncultured bacterium | reverse complement strand
ACAATACCCCCATCAACTAAAAGATGAGTTCCAAATTCTTGGGGTACAAATAGGTTAGGGATAGATATGGAAGCTCTAATGTCTTCATATAGGCTTCCTTTGTTAAAGACTACCTCTTCACCAGTAATAATATCTGTAGCCACACAAGCAAAAGGTACCTTCATATCTTCAATCTTCATGTCGGGTACCATCTCTTTTATTCGGTCTAGAACCCGTTCACCCTTCACCAATCCATCGTCGCCCATGGAAAGGTCAATCAACGAAAACTCCTTACTTTTGCTTAGCTCGCACATCCACTCTTTATACACTTGCAGCTTTCCGGTACAGTAAATACCACCCACTAAAGCACCCATGGAAGTGCCCGATACAGCGCTAATTTCATAACCCTTCTCTTCCAATACCTCTATTACACCGATATGTGCAACTCCTCTTGCACCACCACTGGCCAAGGTTAATGCCACTTTCTGTTTCATAATACTATTACGTTGTTAAGATATATTTTTTAGGTCGACACTGTATAATATTATCATTAAGACCTATAAAACAACCTTCTACAACTAATAGACCATGTTTTAAATTTATATTGAGTTTTATGCCATTTTCTTAATTCTTAATTAGAAAAATTACTTTTCCGGGAATCGTAGAAGGCTATTTTTACTGCTCTATAGATAATTCATGCTGTTGTTTCTCATACTTGGAAATGGCCTTTTTAGCAGCTTTTCTGCCTTGTTCAACTATCTCTTCCGACTTGTAAAACTCTAAAGTATGATAAGTTCGGGGAATATCTATTAAGATATCGGGTTTATACATCTCTATGGATAGTTCCGATATTTTCCGGCTCATTATGTCCGACGACTGTAATAGTAATGAGGTATAATTTAATGAATCGTTATTCTCCTGCTCCTTCATATTATAATCTCGGTCTATAAGAATCTGTTTTATACGGGTTAAGATTCCCTTTTCGGTCGATGATTTTTCTATTTTTGTCTTATTCTTTTTTACATGGATGGCACTTAAATCTACTGCCACTAATATATCGTCGTCCCTTCTCTCAATACAACTTAGCGGTAGTGGGTTAATAATGCCTCCATCGACCAATAGTTTTTTACCCATTCGGTAAGGTACGAATAGTGATGGAATTGATATTGAAGCACGTATGGCTTGAAAGAGACTGCCCTGTTTAAAGACTACCTCTTTACCGCTAATAATATCTGTTGCCACGGCCGAGAAGGGTATGCGCATATTTTCTATTTGAACATCGGGCACCATTTTCTGTATCTCATCCAACACCTTATTTCCTTTTACTAAACCTTCGCTGCTTATGGTAAAGTCAACTAAAGAGAATACTTTGCGCTTATCTAAATCGCACATCCAATCTTTATAGACCTCTAAACCTCGTGTGCAGTATATGCCTCCAACTAAGGCTCCCATAGAGGTGCCCGAAACGGAGGTAATTTCATACCCCTGACGCTCAAAATCCTCGATAACACCTATGTGGGCTATACCACGGGCACCACCACTAGCCAACGATAAAGCAACTTTCTTTTTCATTTTATCTCTTTTTTAGAAGAATCTATAAACCTATTTCTTTTTATTCCTTTTTATTAGTGCAAAGATATCTTTTTATAATTGTTTACACAAAAGGATTTTAAATGCTAACCACTCTTTAATTCCTCTCTGCACCCAGCATATCAAACCTATCGCTACTCTATGTGGGTGAAGTAATCTTATTTGCCCTTCACATGCACATGGAATAGTGTTTGGTAATCATTTTTCCCTCTCGCCAAGCGCTATGCCATGCTGTGTTATCTCTTTGGCATGGTCGTTTTTTTACCTCTTTATTATTCACTCTCATGTTGGTAGGAATAGGTTTGTTTTCTTGGTGAATTTGTTCGAACTCATTGTTTGGCTTAATTTTTAGAGATACTTCGCACTGCTCCGCCTCTTTTTTATCGATTATAGATTCATTTTTGGTTCCATCTGTTTGCTTTGCTAGCAGTTTGTCTATTCCAATTTCATGAGTAGTTTCAAGGGTATTTAAAATGTTATTTACCCCTTGCGTTTCTCTCTTTTCATCGCCCTCTTTACTGCTACTTTGTCCAATTTCTCCCACATGAACAATATTTGAACAGCAACTCCCTTTTTGATTTTGGAATCCCATGAAACAATGCAGCTCTCTTGCAATCCACTCTGAGGGTAGAGTAAGCAGCACCTCACCATCTTGACGTAAGGCCACTCCCTGCCACTGTAATGATGTAGCGCGGTTAGGGTCGTATAACACCAATATAAGTTTGTCGTCAACACTAGCATTACCATCTTTTGTTCCTGTATTCCATGATACCATTAACTGGTTCTTCTCTATTTGACAAACCACCTGTTGCGCCACAGCAAGTGGCCCCTCGCCAAGCAGTGCTTTCCGATAATCTAATTGCACCACACCATTTTCTACCGATATTGCCTGGCGCATTTGTTGGCTCAGACATGCATTATAAGCGCTTTTGCCTATGGCCTGTGTGGCATAACCAATGCGTACAGTGGTTAAAGCACTGCTCACAAATTTATGACACAGGCTTAACTTCTCTCTTTGCAACAACTGTTTGCCTAATTTTAAAAATTTCTTTTTGGGGATAAGTCAGCCCCAATCGATATCTGATTTG
>CAMTOX010000372.1 GCA_947074225.1 uncultured bacterium | reverse complement strand
AGATTTCTGAATGTGACTGGAGTTCAGACGTGTGCTCTTCCGATCTAACAAAATTCAATATATTGCTCACACCAAAACCAAACTCCATATAAGGCTCTTTAAAACTCTTCATAAAAACAGGTATGGTTAGAATCTTATCATGCTTCTGACGGTCTAAACCACCATAACCAATATTAAAGATTAAATTCTCACGCATATTTAAACGCTTCAAATAAGGTATCATATTGAACAAATACCCATTACTCTCGTAACGAAAATGACCACCCACATAAAGATCGGCAGCAAATTCCGACTGTTGCAAAAGGGCAAAATTGGTATAGGTATAGTAGAATCCGCGAGTACCACGCGTAATGAATAGTTCGGGAAAAGGGACTGAACCCATAACCCAACATCCTTCTACCATATAGTGCAATTTACCTATATAAATTGGAGCACGCTGCTTCACTACAAGATTAAGCTTGCCATAAGGATTCTGATAGTTACCTACCTTATAGACTCCGGCCTCGGCAACAACATGTACTATTGGGTAGTTGGTACGCAAATAGTGACGACGAAAATAGCTATTCAACGTCTGCTCTTTCCACGATAAGCGTAAATCGGCATATAACGATAACGAAGAGACTGCATCCTCGGCAACACCTTGCTGAATAAAAGGTATATAAGGGTTACTATAAGTTTTACTGCCACGAGCCTCGGTGGTAATTTTAAGCCCTTTATATTCATATTTATAACTTATGGTGGCTCGGTCACGCAATGCATTAAAAGGGAAAGCATCCATAGAGAAAAACCAATTAAACAGATGATCGTACTGCTCTACCTTATTCTCCTGATATAGATTCACCTGGTCAAAACCATATCTAAAGATGCGTCTATCGTAAAATAGAGAGAAGGTATTGGCATGCTCTTTACCAAACCTCACCTGAGCTTCACCACCATATTTCCATTTCCTATCGCCAAAACCATATCCCACATAACCGCCTAAGGTAACATTCTCCCACATGCTCTGACCGGTACGCATTGAAAACAACGGACGTGCCCCCTCTAAGAGGTTGTAGTTGAAGAAATTTAGCAACGGACCTATATCAAACTTCCACACATGCAAATACCCATTTAATCCTACATCGACCGCTAAATAAGCTAACTTACGAATACGTGTCTGATTTAAACTATCCATAGCACTCCAAGTGCGCTCCAAACCGCCCTCGGGAACATTCTTGTTATAGTCGGGCATAGGCAACGTCTCTACACTGTCGCTTACAAGTCGTAGATTATCAAAGTCGCTCTTTTGGCTCAATAATGAACCAAAGACCACACGATTCCCTACAGCAGTAGAAAACTTCACCACAGCACTCTTGGACTTGTGGCTATAATAGTATTTATCGCCAATACGTTCAAAACGTTGAACAAACTGAAGATTATCAACAAAATTTATATTCGCCATTGACGACATCATAGCATCAATACTCAATAGAGCATAGCTTTGACCGTCAATCCACATATTACCTTTAAAAACAAGATTCTTATCGTTCTTTGGGTAAAAGGTTATTTCATACACCTTCTGTCCATCCACCTCGATACTATCGGTCAACAAATAGTTATAAAAACTCTTTGACTGAACAGAGAGCGGACTCACAAAGGTCTTATCGAAGATAGAGATATAGTTGCGGTAAAAATTCACTTCGGGCAAATAACTATTAAAGTAGCTACGCCACTGTTTTGGGGCCATAATCTCAAAAGCCTTCTCATTGGTATAGGCATCTATCAACTTACTACTATCGCCAGCAACCACTACCGAGTCGGTCTCAAAACATAAATATACCGGAATTAAAAAAGAGGAGTCCGAAGCACTTAAGTTACCGCGATTCAAAGCCTTTAAGAGCCGGCGCTGTTGCGCTTTCTGAGGAATATCGGTTAAATCTATCGACGTTAAAGTTGTCTGCTCATAAGCTATATCCGATATTAAATCCGGATTATTCAAATGCTTATGTGCTATCACCTCTTTAACAATAGCATTTGCTGGGTTATCACCGGGCATCACTAAAATCTCGTCCAACAAATTCACATCCTCACGCATATAAACCTGCAACACCTGATCTTTACCCTTATCTAACTTTATGGAACGCTTCTTATAACCCACAATTGAAACCTCTAAAGAATTCTGAGGAATGGGCGAACGTAACATAAAGAAACCATCTTTATTCGTTGTTGTGCCTATATCAGTACCCTTAAACCATACATTTACAGACTCTAAAGGAGTACCATCGTCAGCACTCATTACCTGACCTATAACAACAATATCCTGAGCCTTTACACCTAAGGCATAAAAGCAAATAAACAAAAGTAAAAATAGAACCTTCTTCAACGGATAATGGTGGTTGTTATTTAAAGATGAATATTAAAACATACAATTATAAAGAGATAACAGTACCCAACACAAATAGCATCTAAAAATAGAGCTCTTATAGTAGAACTGTTCTATTATGGAAACTAAACCTAATAGTGCTTGGATTAAAAAATAAAGAATCGTTTCGTTCTATGTCAGAAACTTTTATCGACTTTAGAATACAAACGCTGTTCCAACCCGAATTAACACGATAACAAACCGTGGAAATATAACCAGATAGAAAGACTGCTGGGTCGGTACATGTGATATGACATCCGAGTGAAT
>CAMTOX010000371.1 GCA_947074225.1 uncultured bacterium | reverse complement strand
TTCGTATAATAATATGATTCGTTCGGTGAGTTGATCTTCTCCCGTCGGATCATATCCTTTTTTGAGGCTAGCACCAAAGAGAGCTGCAAAGGTTTGGTAGAATCCCGCTTTGAATGGTCCCATAAAAGCTTTTACCAATTCGTATGACGATTGGTTGCTTTGTCTATCCACCAACTTTATCAACAACTTGCCTTGACTGAATGATAACTTCTTCATCTGGGCGGTATATTGATCTTTCAACCCCTTTTCCACCACTTTAATATGCTTCTGACGAGCCTTCTCGTTGGGCAATGTTTGTAGGTATTCGTAGGTTTCAATGATAATTTGGTTTATCTCTCGCGATATAGGATATACCTTTTTCACATTGCGCACCATGCGATAGTAATCATCTCGCTCTTTCTTATTTTTAAAATTGAGGGGTTTGAAGATATAAACCATAGGCAGTTTTACAATAGGAATGGTATCTCCTTTATAAATACATACCGGAACAAGAATTTGATTTCTCATCTCCGTTCGTTCTTGTGCCTTGCATAACTGATTGAGACATAGACAAAAGAATGTAATTGATAATATGTATTTCCACTGCTTCACCTTACAAAAATAACGAGATATTTCATATAATGTTACTTTTACCTTTGTTCGTTAACCTATTTAAAGTAACTTCGATGACTTTTATCGACAAAACTACATGACAAAAACGATTTATTTAAGGGTATTATTAGTTATTAACCTATTGTTGATAATGCCTGTTAATAATGCTCAAACACCTCTTACGAGTGTTGTAGAGGATATAATGGAGGATATCTCTGTTAATAACTACGATGATGAAACGATTGATTGGAGCAATACTATCGAAGAACTTTATCAACAAATAGAGCAACCGATAAACTTGAATATTGCTAATAAAGAGGACTTAATGAAGCTTCCTTTCCTCTCTCCTATCCAAATTGAAAACATACTGGCATACATATACATACATGGTGAAATGAAAACTACCTCAGAATTGATGTTGATAGAGGAGTTGGATAAGAAAACCATCGAATATTTAAAACCTTTTGTCTGTGCAAAACCTGTTGATAAGTCCACCAAACTAGATTGGAAACAGTTGTTGAAAACTAACCGAAATGAGTTAATAACTCGATTTGATGTTCCACTCTATCGTCGTAAAGGATATGAAGACAGATATCTCGGTCCGCCCGTTTATCACTCCTTGAGATATTCGCTAAGTTTCTCAGACAGAATATATTTCGGGTTGGTAGGCGAGAAAGATGCAGGCGAACCATTTGCTGCGTTGCACAATAAAAAGGGTTATGATTTCTATTCATTTTACTTGTTGATACAAAACATGGGTCGGTTGAAAACTTTGGCGGTTGGTAACTATCAATTGAGCTTCGGACAAGGGTTGGTTATGAACTCTTCGTTTGGTATGGGTAAAACGGGATATCTATCTTCTACCTTTAATAACAGACAAGGCATTCGCAAACACTCCTCTACCGATGAGTATAATTATTTTAGAGGAGTGGCATCTACTGTATCTCTATCCAAACAGATCAATGTATCGGCCTTTTATTCACATCGTAGTGTAGAAGGTGAAGTAAACGAAATGGGTGAATTGACCTCTATTTATAAGTCGGGTTTGCATCGTACTGAAAAGGAACACCTCAAACAGCAGGCGGCTACTATGCAACTGTTGGGTGGTAACTTACAGGGGGCTTACAAGCAGCTTCGCATAGGTATGACGGGTATTTATTACTTTATGAACCGTAGTTATCAACCGAATTTAACGGGTTATCGTAAGTACAATCTGCAGGGTGATAAATTCTATAATGTAGGGTTGGACTATGCTTGGCGTTATCAACGTTTCTTTTTATCGGGCGAGGTTGCTAAAGGCAAAAACGGATGGGCTACTCTCAATCAACTTCATTATGAGTTCTCGCAAAACTATCGGTTGATGCTGGCTCATCGATATTATACACACGATTATTGGGCAATGTATTCCAACTCGTTTTCGGAGAGTAGTGGTGTGCAAAACGAAAATGGATGGTATGTAGCTGGTGAGTTCTCGCCATTCAAGTATTGGAACTTCTTTGCTTCAGTCGACTTCTTCTCTTTTCCGTGGTGGAAGTATCGCATTAGTAAACCATCGCAAGGAATAGATACAAACCTACGAGCCAGCTTCAATCCCAACCGGCCTTACAATATGGAGATGACCTACCGATTTAAAAAGAAAGAGCGTGATATTACCGGTACACAAGGCGAACAGATATACCCTACTTATCAACATCGCTGGCGATATCGGTTGAACTATTTGCCCAACGGACTGTTAACCATGCGTACAACAGTCGATTTTAATCTGTTTGGTTTTGAAGGCAATGGTTGGAGCAACGGATATCACCTCACTCAATCGGTAGGTTACAAACTACCCTGGTTTCCACTCAACCTACAAGTTCAAGCCAGTTATTTCAATACCGACGATTATGATTCGCACGTTTATATCAACGAACGTCAGATGTTGTATGCATTCTATACGCCGGCCTTTCAAGGCGAAGGGTTTCGATGGATGGTGTATGCCCGCTACGACTTAAACCGTCATTGGATGGCGATGATTAAGATGGGGCAAACCATCTATCGCGATCGTGAAACAATTGGTTCGGGTGCCGATTTAATTGCCA
>CAMTOX010000370.1 GCA_947074225.1 uncultured bacterium | reverse complement strand
CTATATTAAAGCCACGACAGTAAAAGAAAAATGGCCTAGCAAAAGTACTATTAAAATATCTAGAGATGGTAATAGAAAGATAGAAAAAACATAAGTGATTAAATACCCAGCCAATTTTGAAACTTATGAACCAAAAAGTACCAATAAATTTACTAATACAGACGATGGTGGTAAAGGTACTAAGACAATTGAATATTTAGCAAGACCACGACATGATGGAGCTTTTAATATTCCAGGAATAACTTTCTCGTATTACGATATCAATTCAAAGTCATACAGAACACTTACTACAGCAGCATATAATATTGCGGTGAATAAATCTACCTCTTCAATTGCTTCCGATGTGGTAACAAGTAACTACTCTAACCAAGAGAAAGTGCGCCATCTGGCTACTGATATACGTTATATTTCTACGGCACCTATTAAGTTTATTCATGTACGTCCGGTATTTGTAGGATCTTCTATCTATTGGTTCTCCTTAATATTACCATTATTAATTGCTGCGGCATTAGCATTCTTCTTCCGTAAGCAAGCACGTGAAAGTGCCGATGCTGCATTAATGCGAAATAAGAAAGCAAATAAACTTGCGCAAAAGAGGCTTAAGGTTGCTGAGAAGGAATGGAAACAAGGAAATAAAGACCGTTTCTACGATGAGATATTTAAAGCTCTATGGGGTTACCTTGGCGATAAACTCTCTTTACCTGTTGCCGATCTTAACAAAGAAAATGTTGAATCTATACTTGTACAGCGTCAGGTTCCTACAGAAATAATAAATGAGTTTATGACATTGTTGAATAACTGTGAATTCGAAAGATATGCGCCATTGCAAAATACACAAGCTGCTATGGATAATATTTATGCCCAAGCAATCAAAGTTATTACAAGTCTTGAGAATTCAATCTCTAAATAAATCTATTCTCGTATTAAAATATAATTCATGACATGAAAAAAATAAAGCTCATATTTGTTTTAGTAGCTTCGTTTATCTCCTCTATAGCAATTCAGGCTAATAATCTTTGGGAAGAGGCTAATAATTTTTATTCAGAGAAAGACTATTCACAAGCTGCAATCATATATAAGCAGTTAATGCTTGAAGGTGAGTCGCCAGCACTCTTTTATAACTATGCCAATGCGTGTTATAAGATGGGCGATTTAGGAAATGCTATATTATTTTATGAACGGGCATTGAAATTAGATCCACATTACCAAGATGCAAAAGCTAACTTAGCTTATGTAAATAATCAGATAACAGATAAAATTGAGCCTATTGAGCACTTTTTCTTTAATGAGTGGCTCATAGCTTTAGGTAATCAGTTCACAACTAACCAGTGGGCATATACAAGTGTTATTGCATTTATTTTGACACTAATATTATTACTTTTATATACCTTTAGTAGAATTAGAGCAGTAAGGAAAGTGTCTTTCTTTGTAGGTATCTTTTTATTTGTGGTATCAATGGCCTCTCTAACTTATGCTTTTGTACAGAAAGATAAAATGGTAAATCATCCCTCAGCCATTGTGATGGTAGGTTCCACTACTGTTAAGAGTGCCCCAGATATGAGTGGAACTGAACTATTTGTACTTCATGAAGGTACTAAAGTCTCTGTCAAAAATCGTATTGGTAATTGGGTAGAGGTACGTATTGCCGATGGTAATATTGGTTGGCTGCCATGTACTGATATTACTGTTATATAATGATATAATTAAAGACACGATATAGAATCATATATCGTGTTTTTTAATGCTATCTAAATACCTCATTACCGCTGTTGTATGTGCAGTAACACAACCAATTCTAATCCTTATATTTCCATTTGATTAAAAATATCACATTATGATTGAATCATTAATAGCTCTGGATCAGAAAATCTTTCTAACGCTTAATGGGCTTCATAATGCCTTTTTCGACCAATTTTTCTTTTCTATTACCTCTTTATTGGTATGGTTGCCATTCCTTTTAGTACTCTTATTTCTAATAATACGCAGGGAACGCAATTTTAAAAAGATATTCTGTTTTATCATCTTTGTTGCTCTCACTATACTGATTGCCGATCAAGTATCATCATCCATTCTAAAACCTCTTGTAGCCCGTTTAAGGCCTGCTAGAGACCCTGCAATTATGGATTTGGTACATACGGTCAATGATTACCGCGGTGGCCGTTTCTCATTTGTATCTTCTCATGCTGCAAATAGTTTTGGCATAGCATTAATGTTGCTACTATTTCTAAAGAATAGATGGTCGGCATTAGTACTCTTTATTTGGGCTGCACTATTCTCATATTCTCGTATTTACCTTGGGGTGCACTATCTCGGAGATATTCTCGGAGGAATTGTAGTAGGTTTCTTTGCCGCTACTATTTCTTATTATATCTATACATATATCATATCCAAACGAACAACATTTAAACTTATTCCATTCAACAATTCAGATGCTTTGATTTTATCTATTGCTGCAATGGTAAATGTTATAGCACTATTGATTTATATCGCTTTTAAATAAATACTTTTTTAATAAAAAAAGAGCAATATGTAATTTTATTTTCTTTTTATTTGGAATTATCAAAATAATACTCTATATTTAGCGAAGAAATTAGTTAATCATTTTATTCACTTCAAAATTTTTACGCTATGACAAGGACAATAACATTTAACGAATTGCGAAAAATTAAGGACAG
>CAMTOX010000369.1 GCA_947074225.1 uncultured bacterium | reverse complement strand
AAAACTGCGAACCTCTAATACAAGACTATCGCCTCCTCTCTTTCCCTACACGACGATCTTCCGATCTAACAAAGCCCTCTTATTAAGAGGGCTTTGTTGTTTAAAGATATAGAGTCAATTTCTACATAAAACAGTATTGAAGAAATAATAACTGTTTGAATATTTTTTACAGCGAGTATATTATTGCCGACTCAACTTCTGGTCGATCAATTTAACTCTTTGCAAATCTTTCTCTCTACCAAATAGTAATAAAATACGCTTTTGTTCTTCCAAAGTAGGAATTTTTATATGCAAATTATCTAGTTGTAACTCTACAAATTCATTTACTTCCACATTGTTCCATCTATTATTCTTCATCACTTGCAAATTACCCATTACTTCTAATTCTAATAAGGGCAGTGCGAATGCTGCAAAATGCGAACGAAATAATGAATCTTCTTTTGTTATCGGCTCTTTAATACGATATTCAGATAACAACGCTTGCAACTGTTGCGAACCATTAATATCTGTAAGCAAATCAATATCGTTAGTATACTCAATAGCAACATCGGAGAGAATCATTGCCGAAGCACCAATAATATAGCATTCAGAATCTAATCTATTTAAAGCATCAGCAATAAAATGAATCGTTTCTATTATCTTCTCCTTAATTGGTAACATCTAGAATCTACCTCAAATCGTTCACAATTACTTTCGGATAGTTGCTTTGTACAAAGACGAACTGATTCTCTTCAGGCTTAATGATTCGGCTCAGAGAGGTCCAATCAAACATAATTTTATCGCCATTCTTCTGAGAAATCACAATTTTAGTTGGGAACTGTGTTGTTCTGGAAAACAAGAAGGTTACCATGAAATACTCCTCCTTTTTACTGTGCGGGTATAAGTTTACCACAGCGATATCTTTAGTCGATAGCTCTTCGTCTAAAGCTATACGGTGGTTAGAAGTATAATATTTCATCATGGCCAAAGGATTAATATCTTTCAACTCACTCTCTATCGGTTCAGAGACGGTTACTTCATTAATATCGGCCATATACACCCACTGTGTTTTACCATCGTAGAAAGTCTCAATACCAGCCATATTGAAATAGAAGCGTTCGCCAAAGATTATACAATTGCCAAACTCTATCTGATTTGTTTCATGAATAGTATTCTGATAGTTCATGGTAAAACTAACGTTCAAAGCGCTCTTCTCAAGCTTCTCTATTGCTTGATTCACCAATTTTACTGCCTCTTTATCATTGGGTTGAGCACACAGAGCCAAGCCAACACAAAGCAAAGTAAAGAGTGTAATTATGCGTTTAGTGTACATCATGATATATGTTTGAAAATTAGAAATGCATTATAAATTATTCAACAGTTTCTCTAAATCGTATTCGGTTTGTACCAATACTTGTCGCGGTTTACTCCCCTCAAAAGGTCCAATAATACCAGCAACCTCCAATTGATCTACAATACGTCCGGCACGGTTATATCCGATAGAGAATTTGCGCTGTATGTTTGAAGTAGAACCTTGTTGAGTTGCAATGATAAGTCGTGCAGCATCCTCAAACAAGGGGTCACGTTTTGTAAGATCCACACTGCTTAAATCTGCCTCACTCTCTGCCACATCAGGTTCAGGAAGCTCAAAGGCTCCAGGATATCCTCTTTGCTCTCCAATATAGTTCACTATCTTTTCTACCTCTGGTGTATCAACAAAGGCACACTGTACACGTACAGGTTCATTCCCTTGCGAGAATAACAAGTCGCCCTTTCCGACCAATTGTTGAGCACCAGGGCCATCTAAAATGGTCTTACTATCAATACCCGATGCCACTTTAAATGCCACACGAGCTGGGAAGTTTGCCTTAATAACACCTGTAATGATATTTACCGAAGGGCGTTGAGTAGCCAAAATCATATGAATACCTACGGCACGTGCCAACTGTGCAATACGCGCTATGGGCATCTCTACCTCTTTACCGGCTGTCATGATTAAATCGCCAAACTCATCCACAATCACCACAATATATGGCAAATATTTATGACCCTTAAGCGGGTTCAACTTGCGATTAATGAACTTATCGTTATATTCTTTAATATTTCGCACGTGAGCGCTCTTAAGTAAATCATAACGTTGATCCATCTCCTTACAGAGCGAATTCAAGGTCTGTACCACTTTACTAGTATCGGTAATAACCGGTTCATCGCCATCGGGCAATTTTGCCAAGAAGTGTTTCTCTATATCGCTATAAATATTAAACTCCACTTTCTTTGGATCGACCAACACAAATTTCAATTGCGCCGGATGTTTTTTATAAAGTAAAGAGGTGATAATGGCATTTAACCCTACCGACTTACCTTGTCCGGTGGCACCGGCAACTAGCAAGTGGGGCATTTTACAAAGATCGAACATAAAGACCTCATTGGTGATAGTACGACCTAAAGCTACCGGCAAATCAAAAGTAGACTCTTGGAACTTCTTAGATGCAATAGTAGCATACATACTCACCGTACGTGGGTTGCTATTTGGTACCTCAATACCAATGGTACCCTTACCAGGAATTGGAGCGATGATACGAATACCTTTAGCAGCTAAGCTTAACATAATATCGGCCTCTAAATTACGTATCTTACTAATACGTACCCCATCTTCAGGCACTATTTCATAAAGAGTAATGGTAGGACCTATGGTTTCATAAA
>CAMTOX010000368.1 GCA_947074225.1 uncultured bacterium | reverse complement strand
TAACAGTACCATTTTCATCTACTGCTAATAGTCTATCTGCATCTCCATCAAATGCCGATGCCTTGCAGGTTGTTTCAGGAAGTATGGAGCTTGCTCAGCAGCATGCCCTAAATCTCGATATGGCTTTAACCATAGCCATGTATCACGACTTAGGGTTGGAATTTGGTCGTGAATTTCATCATATTCACAGCGGAGAGCTCCTAGTGGCCGATGCGTATCTCAAAGAGTACTTCACAACAGAGCAGTTGCTCACCATGAAAGAGGCCATAGAAGATCACAGAGCCTCTAATAACCATCCTCCTCGAAGCATCTATGGTAAAGTAGTGGCCGAGGCCGATAGGCTGATAGATGTGGAGATAACTCTTCTACGTACTGTACAATATGGGTTGAAATATTATAAAGAAATGGATGAAATGGGGCATTATAATCGCTTTAAAGAACATTTAATCAATAAATATGGCCCTGATGGGTATTTAAAGTTATGGCTTAACCTACCACGTAATCAACAGGCATTGCTGAATTTACGTAAACTAATTGCCAATGAAGAGCTATTACATGGGCATTTTAAAAGACTGTTTCAACAAGAGCTTAACCGTTAATTCATAACCTCTTCTTTTATTTCCATTTGTTATATTCAATACACTTCAAGATACCTTTAGCAATTTAAGGCAAGTATGCAAAACTCAATTATAGAGCATGCTTGCCTTCTTTTCTCTTTTCACTATGAGTAGTTTGTTCATTTACCTCACTAAACAGAATAATAAATTTAATTTTATCTTTCGGCAAGTAGTGGTTTTTAATTAATTGTTATTGCTTCTCTTCTCTCTTTTCTACTTTTTGCGACCAAAAATAACATTTTCTGTATATCTATTCTGAAATAGATATGTCGTTATGAATAATTTCACATTATAAATGTGAAATTTATTTCAATTTGTTTTTGTTATTTCAAATTAAATTATACTTTTGTGCTGTTGTTTGTTGTTATCTAATTTATTACAAAATAGTATGGAATAACAATTGATGCATAGTTGTTTGAAATAATAGATAAGTATGTTTTGTAAATTATTTTTACGATGAAAACAATAATTCCACTACTTCTTATAGCTTCACTCTTTCTAGTGGGTTGTCACAACGACAATAGTTTCTCGACAGCTGAGGCAGAGTATGGAATTTCAGGATATGTCATCAGCACAGATAGCAGCTATTTAGTGGGTATCTCTGTATATTCATGGAGTGAAGGTAAATTGATTGATAGCTGCAGAACAGATAATAACGGATTTTTCTATATTGGTGGTAGTTCATCGGGACATAGTTTCTATTGGCTCACAACTCAGGACTACCGACACGATACGGTACCTCATTATGAGGGCGATTCAGTACGTGTGGTGCTCGATTATAAAGGAGGAAACGGACGTTCTAACCTCGGTAATGGTACAGCAACGGTTAATCTAGTAATGAAATGGATTATCCCCGAAAATGAACCATAGAAAACCACATTCAAATGAAATTTTTTAGTTTTAAATAGGTGTATAAAGATGAGGAGGCATATTGTCGGTGATGACAATATGCCTCTTTGTTTATAATGGGTTGAGAATGAGAATAACAACAAAATATAGGATAATAATATTTTAAGCTCTTTTTTTTTATCTTTGTGCAACGTTTCTCTATTGTATTTCATCTACTTAATAGAAATTTCTTTTATAATTATGAGTTTATTTAATTGGAACTTTAAAATAGATGCTTCGCTTGCACTTCTTTTAAGTGTATTTTTTTGTGTGACGTCATGTTCTAAAATGTCCGACGCCTATTTACCAAATAGTAATGGACTGCCAATGGCTATTTTATTTTTGGAAGGGAGTGTAGAAGATGAAGAGGGAAACGCTATTGAAGGAATAGAAATATCGGTACATAATTCGCGTTCTATGGAGTTTGCTATTAAAAGCGATGACGATGGAGAGTTTGATGTAATGAGAGAAATATTGCCAACAAACTTGCTTATTTTTATTGCTACAGATGTTGATGGTGCTCATAACGGACAATATGCGCCCGATACTATTGCTACTCGTATGAACTATAACTACGATGAGGACTATCCTGGATATGTTGGAGTTGCAGAAGAAGATATACATTTTGTCTTGAAAAAGATTGCCGATACTTTTGAAGAGTAAGGCAATGAGGTAAGGTATTAAATATATAACTCCTGAATGGTTGAAAATTGATCTTTATTATTATGGTTTTTCTTAAATAGAGTTTGGTTATGAATAATTCAAAGCGTAGTATCATCTCATTATTAAATCGTTGTGTACTCTTCCTCCTAGCTCTCTTAGGCTTTACTGCTTGTGATACGGAACAGGTATGTAAGTATGGCTCGCCTTATGCCGCTATAAATGTAGAGGGACAAGTTACTAACGAGGCAAAGGAACCTATTGTTGGAATACAACTAAAAGTAATCAATAGCGACCAGCCAATGGATAGCACTTTAACAGACACGTTGGGCTATTACAGTTTAAATATGGAAGGTTTTCCACCTCCTCAACATAAAATTACAATCTTTGCTGAAGATATAGATGCCGATGCCAATGGTATCTATGATTCAGATTCGGTACAAGTAGTATTGGATTATAATAATCCAGATGGTTTTTTCTACGGAACCGCCAAGGTTAAACAAGATTTTACATTAAAGAA
>CAMTOX010000367.1 GCA_947074225.1 uncultured bacterium | reverse complement strand
CATCGCTATGCACGATGGCTTTACCTCATTCCGCTGCTATTTGGACGACAAGAAAATTGCTATGTATTTAGACCAAGATAAATATCCTGATGTAGAACCTTATTTTGTTATGGGTATCTCTGAAGCTTCAGATCCTACCAAATCAGGATACTATTTCCACAAACCTAACTTCATCCTTTTCAATCTTGCTGTAGGCGGTAACTTCCCTTCTATATGGGATATTAACCAAGTTACAGGATTAAATAATGGCGATGTAATGATGTATGTCGACTATGTGCGGGTATATCAACGTGGATTAAACAATGAAACATTATACATAAAATAATAAAATAATAAACTCATGACTTTTAAAAAATTAGTTCCATGGTGTGTTGCCATAGGCTTTGTCATAGGCATTGTGGCTGCTTGTACACACAAATCTACCGACGAGACTGAGCAGCGTATAGAAACGCTTCTTAAGCAGATGACATTAGAAGAGAAGGTAGGTCAGTTGAACCAAATCAATGATGTAGGTGGACTTCCTGAAGATCTAAAGGCGCAAATTGCCTCTGGACAAATTGGCTCTTTCTTAAATGTTATTGATCCTGAACTGATCATAGAGATGCAACGCATTGCCGTTGAAGAGAGTCGTTTAGGAATTCCTCTAATTTTTGCACGCGATGTGATACATGGTTATAAAACCATCTTCCCTATTCCTCTAGGACAAGCAGCTAGTTGGAATCGTGATTTAGTAGAACTTGGCGCTCGCATCTCTGCAGAAGAGGCTTCGGCCATTGGAATTCGTTGGACTTTTTCACCTATGATTGATATCTCTCGTGATGCTCGATGGGGACGTATAGCTGAATCTTTTGGAGAAGATACTTACTTAAATAGTGAACTTGGTGTAGCCATGATTCGTGGTTATCAAACTGACGATTTAACTGACCCTACGGCTATGGCTGCTTGTGCTAAACACTTTGTGGGCTATGGAGCAAGTGAGTCCGGAAAAGATTACAACACTACTTGGATTCCTGAAGTACAGATGCGCGACGTTTATTTACCTCCTTTTCAGGCTGCTGCAGAGGCTGGTTGTGCCACTTTCATGTGCTCTTTCAACGATATTAACGGCGTTCCTTCTACAGGCAACAAACAGCTTAACATCGACATTTTACGTGGAGAATGGGGATATGATGGCGTATTGGTAAGTGATTGGGGATCGGCAGAAAACATGATTCCTCATGGCTTTGCACACGACCTTAAAGATGCTGCACGTATTGCCGCTAATGCAGGAATGGATGTTGATATGATGAGCTATGCTTATCCACAACACCTTGCAGATTTAGTACGCGAAGGTAAAGTATCTGAGAAAATGGTCGATAATGCGGTTCGTAACATCTTACGTCTGAAATTCCGTCTTGGTCTATTTGAAAACCCATATATTGAACTTCCAACAGAAAATCCTTTCTATACAGAACGCGCTCTAGAAGCAGCTCGTCAATCGGTTATTGAGAGCACTATCTTATTGAAGAACGATGGCATTCTACCTCTTACAAATGTAAAATCTGTCGCTGTGGTAGGTCCAATGTCCGACGCTGGATTAGACCAAATGGGAACATGGAGCTTAGGGGCAGATCCTAACTTTAGTATAACTCCATTAGCTGCTATACGCTCTGAATATCCTAACCTAATAATGAATGCTGCCCGCGGATTGGAATATAGCCGTGTAAAAGATATGAAAGAAGTGGGCAAAGCTGTAGAGGCAGCTCGTAAATCTGATGTTGTGTTGTTCTTTGCAGGTGAAGAGGCTATTCTATCTGGAGAAGCTAAATGCTTAGCCGACATCTCTCTTCAAGGGGCACAAACAGAAATGCTCAAAGCACTGAAAGCTACAGGTAAACCTATTGTAATGGTTGTTATTGCTGGCAGACCCATCACTATGGGACCTGAAATAGAGATGGTAGATGCTGTGCTTTATGCTTTCCATCCGGGTTCTATGACAGGCCCCGGTATTGCAGACCTCTTGTTTGGAAAGGCAGTACCATCGGCTAAACTTCCGGTTACTATGCCTAAAATGGTTGGTCAATTACCTATCTATTATAATCATAAAAATACAGGACGTCCCGCAAACAACATTACCTATATGGACGATATTCCGTATGGTGCCGAACAATTCTCTATCGGATCTACTTCATATCACTTAGATGCCGGAGACAAACCGCTTTACCCATTCGGATATGGATTGAGTTATACCACTTTTGACTATAGTCCTGTAGAGTTAAGTAATCTGTTCATTAAAGACAATGAAACAATAACTGTAAGTTGCACCATTACTAACACCGGAAAGTATGATGCCGATGAAGTTGTTCAACTTTATATGAGAGATCTTGTGGGTGAGTTAGTAAGACCAGTAAAAGAACTCATTGGCTTCGAAAAAGTACATATCAAAGCCGGCGAAAGCAAAATAGTAACTTTCGACATCTCTGTAAAAGATTTTGAATATTGGCACTTAGACATGAAGAAATATGCCGATAAAGGTGACTTCCACATATGGATTGCACCTAACAGTACTGCAGGAGAACCTGCTATTTTAACCTATCAATAAAAGGATTAAGCTTAACTGTAGAGTATTTCTGCAGTTAAGCTTTAACTGTTTATATATCTATTATTATTTACTTAAATGATTAAAATCATGAAAAAGACTTTACTTTCTCGCAT
>CAMTOX010000366.1 GCA_947074225.1 uncultured bacterium | reverse complement strand
GTAAATTATAAAATCTTGAAATACCAAGAAAAATTATCGATATTCAATAATTATATCATATAAAACAGATAATTGTTATAAAAAAGAGTATTCTATAGAGAAAAATCGGGTTCAAACGTATATAATTGATTATATTTGCAAGAGTAATTAAAGTAGCTAAAAATGCCTATCGTTATTTGTAGCCAAAGAGAATCATAGTCCTCTTTTTTGCCAACTATATAAGTTCTAGATAGTGTCATTTTAAAAAAACTATTTCACCATTCAAAGAATTGGTTCTTTAAGTACTGATTAAAATA
This sequence comes from uncultured bacterium, assembly GCA_947074225.1. Lineage (GTDB taxonomy): Bacteria > Bacteroidota > Bacteroidia > Bacteroidales > Paludibacteraceae > CAMTOX01. The sequence continues at coordinate 2,408 of CAMTOX010000366.1, read as the reverse complement.
ATTCATTACTCAATGATAATAGATATAGTAAACGGTCCAAATCTGAATCTTTTAAGCAAAAGAGAGCCAGAGATATATGGAAGTATGAGCTTTGAATCTTATTTAGAGGTTCTAAAATCTACCTATCCAAGCCTTACAATACGTTATTTCCAATCTAATCATGAAGGAGAATTAATAGATTATCTTCATGCCATAGGTTTTGAAAAGACCCATATCATTATCAATGCCGGTGCTTATAGCCACACTTCGATAGCCATTGCCGATGCTTTACGCTCTATTACTGCTCCTGCCATAGAGGTGCATTTAAGTAATATATATCGTCGTGAAAGTTTCAGACACCATAGTTACATTGCCCAAGCTGTTCAAGGAACCATTTGTGGACTTGGATTAAAAGGGTATGAATTGGCAATAGAGTCGTTCTTAAACTCAACTACATAATCGGACACTCTCTTTTAAGCATGTAAAAAGAAAGAGAAAAAGAAGATGTTTTGGTAGTTCACTCACCGTTTAAAATGATTATACTACCTCAATTATAATATCACAAACTATTTTTAAAGCAGTAAAATCTTCTATTTAATAGAGATGCTATTTCTGTATATATAGCTAATTGAATCTACTATATTGGAAAAATATATGAGTTTGTATTCAAAAAAAGATCTCTCCATGCAATCCTGTGAAGGTATGCCAATCTTTAGGAGATAGAATATGGGATTAGAGTATTTAAAACAGAATGAGTAGATATTATCTACTAAGAATTGCTATTAATGGATGAACTGGGCAAAATCTAGCGATTCATAGATACTATTATAGGCTATGAATAGCGATTTTATACTATGTTATTAGCATAAAACTTACATTTAAAAAGGATAAGAGATGTTGTTCTATTATGTCTGAAAACTATGTGATTAGATATTCGAAGTTCTCTAAAGATGTATAAAATAGATATGAAACATTAATAAATTTATAACAAAACAGAAGTTAAGTCAAATAATTTACTTAATTTTGACCACTTATTAAAAATAAGATAGACAAGTAGTCTAATGCCCACTTCCAAATAGATGCAACTAACAACCGAAAAAAGATTGATTAAAGATAATAGATAGTTCTATTTACGTTAAATTATGTTATTTATAATCATTACAATTATGCTAATGATTATATTTTTATAACTGATTTACAGATTATTAGAGACAGATTATTGATAAAAACAACCAAGAATGTTTATGAGCTGCATAATAAAAAGCTTGCAGGAATAAAAAAAAGTGCTTTACTTTGCACTCGTTAAACATTTGTAATGATTACAACATTAGAATGAAAAGAGAAATTACAGCATTCGACCAATTGATTGCGCACAACATTCGCCCATCCGTTCAGCGTTTAGCAGTCATGGATTATTTATTGACCTATCGGAGTCACCCATCAGTAGAAGAGATATACAATGCTCTTCACCCAACGATTCCGACCTTATCCAAAACAACGATTTACAACACATTGAATCTATTTTTGGAATATGGAGCCGTTCAGGCATTGACAATAGATGAGAAACAGGTACGTTATGATGCCGATTGTGCAGAGCATGCACACTTCCGTTGCAGTAAATGCAATAAACTATTTGATTTTCCTCAACCCGAATTTACTGAGGATAAAATAGTGAGCAGCGGATTTAAGATCGACAAATGTCATGTATATTTAACCGGCATATGCGACGTATGTCAATTGGGTAGACCTTTAGAGTAAGATCAAAAAAAAACTATTATCAATAATCAAAAACTATTACTTATGAAATTTATTTGTAGTGTATGCGGTTTCGTTCATGAAGGTGATGCCGCTCCAGAGAAATGTCCACAGTGTAAAGTTCCAGCAAACAAATTTAATGTTTTGGACGAGAATGCTCCATTATCGTTTGTTACTGAACACGTAATAGGTGTAGCAGAAGGTTGCACCCCAGAGATGATTGCCGATTTAAATGCTCACTTCATGGGCGAGGCAACAGAAGTAGGTATGTATTTAGCTATGAGCCGTCAGGCCGACCGTGAAGGTTACCCAGAAATTGCAGAGGCATTTAAGCGTTATGCTTGGGAAGAAGCAGAACATGCAGCAAAATTTGCTGAACTTCTTGGCGACTGCGTTTGGGATACCAAAACAAACCTTGAAAAACGCATGAATGCTGAAAGTGGTGCTTGTGAAGACAAAATGCGTATTGCACGCAATGCTAAAGAACAAAACTTGGATGCTATCCACGATACTGTTCATGAAATGGCTAAAGACGAAGCACGTCATGGCAAAGGATTTGAAGGTTTATTTAACCGTTATTTCGGTAAATAATTTATACAGAGGTTAGAACAAAGCTTAGTGTATTTATGGAGAAGGCTGTACCTGCAATGGTGCAGCCTTCAATATTTTAAGAT
>CAMTOX010000365.1 GCA_947074225.1 uncultured bacterium | reverse complement strand
ATAAAATAAAGCCAACTGTATGAGATGCAGTTGGCTTTTTGTGGATTATCGGTCGATAATCTATCTAAAAAAGAAAAAGTGCTTATTGGTAATCCTCTTTGAGTTCATGAAGTGTGTTCATGTAAGAAGAGATGTTGCGCAAGTGTTTCACCTCTAAAGCGACCCCGATGGTTCCTCCGATGGTTCCTCCAATGAATCCACCTAACATAGCTACCGGTTCCATATGGTTACGCTCGAAGAGGTAAAGTCCTACTATCATGATTACTAATATTACTAAGCCGGCTATGAAGCGTGTTTTAGTATATATTTGATAGCGTTGCATATCTATGGTGAGTTTGATGATGGATTGTTCCTTGTTTTGAATCTTCTTTAACATCAAGAGCATATAGCCTTGCCATAGTGCACAGATAAATACAAGCGAACACATCCAGATGGTTGAACCCTCTGTAAAGGTTCCACGGCTTAACATGATGCCTGCAAGAAAAGGGATGATGAGGAGTGCACAGATGAACCAAAAGCGATCGTAGCTCATGAGTATCTGAAATTGGCTTTTAAGTTTATTGCCCATAATCTCTTGGGTTAGTTGACGGTTTCTTAATTCTACTTTTTCTACTTTATTGTTTAAGAGTTGCCACTCTTGTTTTAATTGTTCAAGTTCCATGATTATTCTCTGTTTATTGGTGCGACATGTTTTTAAGTTTTTCTCTAATACGGTTTAGCTTTACTCCGATGTTATTGGTGGTAGTGCCAACGATAGCTGCTATCTCTTCATAATTCTTATCGTCTAGATAAAGCATGATAATGGCTTTCTCTACCGGATTTAAACGGTTAATAAGGTTGTAAAGCTGTTTAATCTGTGCCTCTTCGGCTTCGTTTTGAATTTGCTCCACTTCAGTGGTTAAGGGAATGGTGGTGGGTCGATTTCCTTTTCTGCGTAAGAAAGTGATGCAAGTGTTCAAGCTGATGCGGTATACCCAAGTGCTCTCTTGTGCTTGGTTCTGAAAGTTTGGGAAGGCTTTCCAGAGGTTGATTAAGGTCTCTTGATAGTAATCGGCAAGGTCATCGGGGTTGTTGGTGTACATATAACAGATTTTATAGATGATTCTTTGATTCTGATCAATGAGATGAGTAAATGCTGCTTCTAATGAGTGACTCATATTTTTAAAAATGTTAGACAAATGATACGGTGTAATATTGTTTATTCGGCCGATAAAGAATATCTGTTGTTCTTTTGCCCTATTAGTCGCAAAAAGGTCTGAAAACTTACAGATAAAAGTGATTATTTTTGAAAATATTTTTCAAGTTATTGATTTTCAGAATAAAAAAAGCTATAGATTTTTGATCTATAGCTTTCTATGTATTAGATTAATGGAGGTTTTATTGTTGTTTCTCGGTCATGATTTTAAGTACCAAACGGTCTGTTTCGTTCATTCCCTCTTTACCAATGGTGGTCATGTTTTGAATAGTGATGTCTACCGAGTCGTCAATGATTCCTTCGACCGATGTAACGCACTTCTGTTCCATAGCCAGCATTGCCGAGAGTACTGCGGTGCTAATTCCGCTAGATACTTTAAGTGCACAGCTTGGTTTAGCGCCATCGCAAATCATACCGGTAATGTTAGCAACCATATTTTTTACTGCCGACGATACTTCGTTTAATCCACCTCCCATAAGGTAGGTAATACCACAACTTGAACCTGTGGCAGCAACTACGCATCCACAAAGTGCCGAGAGGCGTCCTAAACTCTGTTTAATGTAGATAACGGTGAGGTGGCTCATGGTGAGTGCTCTGATAAGTTGTTCTTCGTTGCATGCCTTCTCTTCGGCAAAGACCACTACGGGTAGTGTAGCAGAGATGCCTTGGTTGCCACTGCCCGAGTTACTCATAACAGGGAACATAGCTCCTGCCATACGTGCATCGCAAGCTGCCGAGGTGTAACTAAGTATATGTTTAAAGGTAGAGTTTCCAAAGACATCGTATTTGGAGTATTCATTTAGCATACGTCCTAATCCATGTCCATAGCTGCCTTTGAAAGAGCTTTCGGCGGCAGCTTTATTTAAGCGTGCACTCTCTAAGATGAAGCGTATCTCATCCAATGGTGTAGTGGTAGCAAACTCCCACACTGTGGCTAGTGTAAGTTTTATAACATCGTCCTCCTGTTGCGTAGTGTTATGGAGTGGCTTGTCGAGTAAGATGGTGTCGTTCTGAGCCAAATGAATAAAGTTGGTGTGGTTTATGGCAATGATGGCACGTGCACTATTGTTACCTTCGGTAACGATGGTTTCAATATAAAGTTTTTCATCGGTATCTTTAAGCCCTATAGAGATGCGTCCCTCTTCAATATATTGTTTACCTGCCTCAACAGCTTCAGGTGTAGTATCGGCAAGCACTTCGAGTTGTTTTTCCGATTTACCAATAATGGCTCCTAAAGCAATGGCAATGGGAAGTCCAATCATGCCGGTGCCGGGAATACCTACGCCCATAGCATTTTTAAGAATGTTAGCACTGAGTAATAATTTTATCTTCTCAGGTTTTTTGCCCAATAACTCCGTAGCTTTCGCTACACAGAGTGATACGGCAATGGGTTCGGTGCATCCAATGGCAGGAATAACCTCTTTTTTAATGAGTTGAATAATTTCGTGTCTGGTGGTAGAGATCGGAAGAGCACACGTCTGAACTCCAGTCACATTCAGAACTCTCGTAT
>CAMTOX010000364.1 GCA_947074225.1 uncultured bacterium | reverse complement strand
ATACGAGATTTCTGAATGTGACTGGAGTTCAGACGTGTGCTCTTCCTATCTAAAACTATAATCTTGCTTTTATCTTTTTCGTCTCTTCTTCGTAACCAGGTTTCTCAAGTAGAGCGAACATATTTTTCTTATAGGCCTCTACACCCGGTTGGTCAAACGGATTCACTCCTAACAAGTAACCACTTATTCCGCATGCTTTCTCAAAGAAATAAAGCAACTGACCTAAGTAGTAAGCGTTCAACTGAGGAATAGAGATCTTCAAGTTTGGTACACCGCCATCAACATGGGCCAACATAGTTCCCAATTCGGCCATCTTGTTTACCTGGTCAATACGCTTGCCTGCCAAATAGTTCAAGCCATCTAAATCGGCCTCGCTTGTTGGCACCAACACTTCATGATCGCTATTTTCTACAGATACCACTGTTTCAAAAATTGTACGCTCGCCCTCTTGAATCCACTGACCCATTGAGTGCAAGTCGGTTGTAAAGTCTACAGCTGCAGGGAAAATACCTTTATGTTCTTTACCTTCACTCTCACCATACAACTGTTTCCACCACTCATTCACATAGTGAAGTTTAGGGTTGAAGTTTACCAATATCTCTATCTTCTTACCTGAGTTATATAACGAATTGCGTACGGCGGCATATTGGGCTGCAATATTCTCTTCAAAAGCTATTTCTACACCAGTAATATCTTGCATACGTTTTGCACCTGCCACAAGCTCACGGATATCGAAACCTGCTACAGCAATAGGCAATAAACCAACTGGAGTTAATACTGAGAAACGACCGCCTACATTATCTTCAATAACATAAGTTTTATATCCTTCTTGAACGGCGAGTGTACGAAGAGCTCCTCTTGCTTTATCGGTAATGGCTACTATCAAATCTTTTGCTGCAGCTTTACCTTGTTGCTCTTCTAATTGAGTCTTTAACAAACGGAATGCTAATGCCGGTTCTGTTGTTGTACCCGATTTTGAAATTGAGATAATACCAAACTTCTTATTCTTCAATAAAGCTTGAAGTTCAAACATATAATCTTCGCCAATATTCTGTCCGGCATAAACTATTGTTGGAGTATTTGGCTCTTTCTCTATCCAAGCAAAGCTATTAGATAACGCATCTATCACTGCTTTTGCGCCTAAATAGCTACCACCAATACCTACTACTACCACTACCTCACATCTTTCACGTAAAATAGTTGCTGTAGCCTCTATTTCGCTCAATAATGCATCGTTAGTTTCCGTTGGTAAGTTTACCCAACCTAAGAAATCACTACCTTTACCAGTACCATCATACAATGCTTTTACTGCTGCTGCCGATGCATTGGCATAACCTTTCACACTCTCTTTTGATATAAAGCCATAGGCCTTATCAATGTCTAATTGAATGTCTTTTCTCATTTTACCTTAATATTTATATTACCTAATACGCTAATTATTGGAGTTTTGTTGCTAACTCACGCATTACATTCACCGGTGAACGACGTTGGTACAACACAGCAAACACTGCATCGAGTATAGGCATACTCACCTGATACTTCTCATTTAATTCGTGAATACACTTCGTACCATAATATCCTTCGGCAATCATCTCCATCTCTACTTGAGCTGTTTTAACAGAGTAGCCCTTGCCTATCATTGTTCCGAAGGTTCTGTTTCTACTGAACTTTGAATAAGCGGTCACTAAAAGATCGCCCAAGTAAACCGACTCTTGTAAGTTTCTATGGAATGGATATACCGCATTACAAAAACGGTTCATCTCTTGAATAGCATTCGACACTAATACAGCTTGGAAGTTATCGCCATATTTTAATCCATGGCATATACCGGCAGCAATGGCATAGATATTCTTCATTACCGAAGAGTATTCTACACCATAAACATCGTCCGACGTTGTTGAAGAAACAAAGTTATTAGTTACCAACTGTGCCACCTCTCTAGCAATCTCTCTATCAGGACATGCCACAGTAAGATATGAATGACGCTCTAAAGCCACCTCTTCAGCATGACAAGGACCGCTCAAAGCACAAATACGCTCATAAGGTACATTATATACCTCATTGAAGTATTCAGATATCAACATATTTTCATCGGGAACAATACCTTTAATAGCACTTACAATAATTTTATTGTCTATGCGTCTACGCAGACGTTTCATGTGCTGTTTAAAGAAGGGAGAAGGTGTTGCAAACACCAATATCTCTGCTTTTTGAACAGCTTGGTTTATCTTTGTGGTAAATTCTATCCGATCCGTATCAAATATCACTGAGGATAGATAAGATGGATTATGACCTAATCGCTTAAATTCTTCTATCTGATCTTCGCGACGCATATACCAAACTATATTGGATTCATTCTTTAATATGATTTTTGCTATCGCGGTTGCCCAACTGCCACCACCCATAATGGCAACTCTTGGCTTCTTTTCATCCATAATCCGTTTTTCTTTGTTTAATTTTCTCTAACAATCAATGCTTTCCTTTTCATCACAACATAATTAAAGCGCTATACACCAACACGGTAACATCTTCTACTAACGATATTCAATTTTAGAGTAACGACTCTTAAAAGCAAAGACAAAGTTAAGAAAAAAAATGTAAGACAACAATAATCTTATTTTATGACGAGTTCTGAACAGTATCCAGAATATAATTTTCACCTTTTATCCTTGAATATGTAGTGCATATATTAATATAACACAGCAAATTATCTGTTTACACACAA
>CAMTOX010000363.1 GCA_947074225.1 uncultured bacterium | reverse complement strand
AAGTAGAAGACGACATACGATTTTTCTTAATGTGACTGGAGTTCAGACGTGTGCTCTTCCGTGCTATCCTTTGTCAAAACAAAATTTTCTTCTTTAGTCTTATTTAACAAGACAATCCTTGAGAATATTTACTGCTATGTTCACCGATTCATTGCGTTTGTTTGAAAATGATTGATTCTCTTGTTCTATATATAGGTGATTTCTTTGTGTATAGGTGTCGTGATATTTCTCAGCATATTCTCTATCTACTATAACATCAGCATCGCCTTGGATAATACAAACCGGACCTTGATATTTTGCTGCTTCTTGGTATATCTCTAATTGCTGAGCCGTAGAAATATATTCTCCTCCAAGTTTTAAACCATTATAGAGAGTAATATATTCCGGTATATTTATCGGATCGTATGTAGTGCCAAGAGTTGTTCCATTTATGGCATCGTCTTTTAATACTGCCGCAGATGCCATAAGTACCATGCAGTGAATGGCACTATCGCCCAGTTCGCCGGCTAATATACTAGCTACTACTCCTCCTTGAGAATGTCCTAATAATGAGATGCTACTTATGTTCTTAAGTGTGCGTACATAGCTATACACACTATCGGCATCGGCAACCTCTTTGGGTACGGTCATATTCTGAAAACTACCATCACTCTTTCCATGACCATTAAAATCAAAACGTAAAGAGGCTATACCCTTTTTTTGAAGTGTTTGGGCAAGGGTAATCATTAAAGAGTCGTCCTTACTTGAGGTAATGCCATGCATTAGAATAACCATTGGTATGACATCATTAATATCGTGTTCAGGCATTTGGATAATAGCTTGTAACTTACCTTCTCTACCATTAATAACAATATTCTCTTCGCTAGTGTGCTTTTCTGTTGTTTTCTCTTTACATGCTGTACATAATAGAGAGAGAAGGCAGATAATGAGGACAAATGTTTTATTCATATCGCTTTTAATTTATTATTTGTGCCTATATTTTGTAGGAGTAACACCTTCCTGTTGCTTAAAAAAACGTGAGAAGTGTTGTGGGTATCGAAAACCTAACTCATAAGCAATTTCGCTAATTGTTTTATTGCTGTTTAATAGTTTATCTTTTGCTACTTCAACTATCTTATATTGAATATATTCCTGAGCCGACTTCCCTGTCTCTTTTTTTATTAAATCGCCAAAGTAGTTAGGAGAAAGAAATACTCTTTCGGCAAAATATCTCACTGTAGGCAAATCATATTTATATTGTTCTCCGCTCTCGAAATATTTGTCGAAAAGATTCTCAAATTGTTGTATAACATCTTTGTTCTCATATTCACGAGTTTTGAACTGACGCTCATAAAATCTCTGGCAGTAATCGAGTAATAGCTCAATATTTCTGGATATAAGAGCTTTGGAATGTTTATCTTTTCCATGTTCTAGCTCCTGATTAATATTACTCAGACATTCTAAGAATATCTTCTGCTCGGCTTCCGATAAATGTAATGACTCGGTAGATGTATATGAAAAAAAATGATAGTTCTTTATGTTGTTTCCCAATGTGGTACCTCTAATAATATCTGGATGAAATATAATACCATATACTTTCGGTTGAACTTCGTCGGTAATAGTTTCTATTTCTGCAATCTGTCCAGGAGCAAAGCTCACCACTGTTCCTTCTTTATAATCGTATGTTTTACGACCATATTTAATGTTGCAATCTTTTGTGAACTTCAGATATAAAGCGTAAAGACCATAAGAGGTTCTTACATGATTTACTATGTGCTTAGCCTGAGTTAAATCTATTACACTAACTAAGGGGTGCAAAGTTTCCAGACCATAAAGCATTGTATAATCATTAATTGTTTTAAAACTTACTTCCTTCATAAAAATTGAGTTTGAATACAAATATATTTGTTTTTAACGAATTATATATGTGATACTTTCAATTTCAGTGATTTTGGTATTTTATTCCGTAATCTGTATATAACCATTCTCTTTTTGTAATAGTAATTTTGCATTGAATAAAAAATGAATAGAGAACAAAGAAGGATGCTAACTCAGTAATACACTATTTATGGATGATATAAACGAGTTGATTTGCCAATAACAACATAGACTAAAATAGCTAATAAGTATAGAAAAACTTGCATTCTGTTTATAAGTTACCATCTCTTTGGACACTCTTCATAGAGTTTAGTATCCTTCTTAATCTATTATTACTGCTCACTATTAATTAAATAGTGTAGCTGCAATAAATGTGCTAATGAGACGAGAAGGCATATCTGAAAATAGTAGTACGAAATATATAATAACAGTTGATATTAAGAGAGATGAATTTAGATTTGTTCTTGGCACATGTAAACAATAGTAAAGCGGTGAAACATGATACCGAACTATATTCTTTTATGTGCCAATTAAGTGCGCAGGCCATAGAAATTACCCATAAATTAAATAATGAACTACATACTCCGGAGGAGGTTATTGAACTCTTTAGTGAGTTAACAGGTAAAAACGTAGATTGTTCATTTAGGGTTTTCCCTCCTTTTTTTACCGATTGTGGTAAAAATATTACATTGGGTAAACGTGTGTTTATAAATTCTGGTTGTCAATTCCAAGATCAGGGTGGAATAGTTATTGGCGATGATGTTCTTATAGGACCTAAAGTGGTGTTAGCAACATTAAATCATGGAGAACAACCTGACGATAGAGGAACCCTAGATCGGAAGAGCGTCGTGTAGGGAAAGAGTGTAGGCTATAGTGTAGA
>CAMTOX010000362.1 GCA_947074225.1 uncultured bacterium | reverse complement strand
AATACACACCAAACCGCTAAATAATGACACACAAACAAAAAAACCAAAGAACTTTGTAATATAACCTAATGATAAATAGTAAGGGTATCAGTAAGAATTGAATATCAGAACAAAATCTTGTCTTCAACCTATCTCATGGAAAAACATTAAATATAGGAAGATCTAAACTGCTATTTTTGCTTTTTAAATGTAAAGAGCCACCATTTCGATAAGAGAATCGGTATAATATGGCGTTGTTAGGAGCTTTTACACCTCAAAAGTATTGGGTTCTATTCATAGCCATAAAAACAACGGCTCTACCTCTATTGCTAGAGCCATTTAGACATTTAAACACACCAAATAGACAATGCCATAGCAAATAGATTATTTTTCGTCACTACCGTTTCCTTTACCACCCCTAAACTGCTTAAACATTCTAAATCCGGTAAGGAATAAGTTCAGATTATTTTTTGAGAAGGTAAAAATATTCTGTACCCAACCATAAGCCATCTTAAAGACAACCAACGATTTACTAATGTTATCCCAATCCTTTTTAATACGCATTTCACTTCTACGGATATCATTCTCAAGAATTGTTTTACGCATTAATAAATCATCTATATTTTTTATAGTCGAAAAATCATTATATGCCATAATCATTATCTTTAATTATATCAGTATTATTTTTAAACAATATCTTGCTCAACATGCCAATTAGAGGGTTCAAGAAGAGTTGATTCCTAAACAGCACAACTAACACTAAGAGCAAAATAAATAATCCGCCAACAATGCATAATGGTGGAATAAAGCTGCCAAAGCAAGGTTCTAATAAAACCACCAAGGCAAATGAGAAATAACCAAATGCCGCTAAAGCTAAAACCACAGCAATAATGATTACTACTATCAACGAGATGATACGCGAACCCTTTTCTAATAGTTCTAAGCGCAGCAAGTCATAACGCATTTGGGCATAGGATTTTACATCCTCCGCCATCTTTTCATACTTGTTATCTTCCATAATATTACTCTATATCGTCTTCCTGAACTTCTGTATTACATGATTCAGAAGCATTATTGACCACTTGATTCATTACATGTTCAAAAGAGGCTTCACCTTGTTTAAGTTTTGATTTTACCAACTCAATGAATGCATCTAACTGTCCGCTCTCAAGCACAATTCCTTTCTCTTTAAGGTATTCAACTACTTTTCTACGTGTTGCAGCACCATTATCGGGAGCTACTAATATTCCTACTACGATTCCGGCAGCTATGCCACCAAGAAATGACAATACATTTGAACATTTCATAACTTCATTTTTTAATATATTGATAAAATAAATTATTCCCAATTGCGTAATCGATACAAATTTAATCTTTTATATTTAATTATCTGTAATTTTATTTGATTTTCTACTCTCTTTATGACTATAGAGATACTCTATTTACATAAAGATTCCCACAGACTTGGATTATAAAAAATCATGTTACAACTTTAATTTTAGGAAGATACTATAACTATACCACTGGGGGTTACATTATTAATAGAATCTATACTACTCCGATATTATGGGGCGAAAACAAGAAAATAAACTTCATTTAGAGTGTATCTTAGCAAAACCAATTCATTAGCTATGAACTAACCATATAACAATTATACTAAATCAATATCGGTTGGTTATACTATATGCATTTAACCTCTATATTGTCTCCATTCAAATACCGTTTTCATAAAGCATACCGACATGGTTTTATAACTATAGTTCTTTAATGCAATACTAATGAATACCAACTACTTGAAATAATGAGCCAACAAGCTCTTAATTACACATCATATCTTTTTCTACGTGAACTCTCGCGCCACTCCTTAAAGTAGCGATAACCATTAGTGAACAAACTAATATATGACCGTACCTCTATAGCTACCCTTTCCACTTTGGCAAACGTATCGGAAAAGAGACCCAACTTAACTCTCAAATCATCCATATTTACCCTAAGTTTCTCTTCTTGAATAGCAATATTACGTTTTAGTAGCTCTTTACGCAGAATTATATCTTTGTAATTATGTATGTTAGAAAAATTGTCAGAGCCCATAACTTTCAATCTTTGTGGTTCTAGTTATTTATGAGAGAAGAACTATAAACAGAGTAATTGTCGACTAATATAAAGGTAAAAACTAACCTTTATCTCTTTTTATAAAAACTTATATTACGCCACACAATTAATTTATAAGAGGGGAATATCTGTTTTTCAAAGTAGAGTAATACACACAGCCACACTATGCCTCTCTATATTACCATTTACTATTAGGTATTAGCTTTTCAAAGTTAATTATAGTGTTATCTTAAACCTCATGAGAAAATAATTTCTCACAGTTTCTTACATCAAAAGAAAAAAGCAACGCATAAACTATACAGAATAATTGCAAACATAAATCGGGCATTAAATTAACACCATGCAAAAAGGTAATCTTCTTTAGGTTGTTTACTTTTCCATAATAAAACAACTTTAAATACTCTCTATAAATCACTTAAACAGAATCTAAATGCTTTATAGAGAGTCTAAATATCTTCATAATAGAACAATACCTCACCCATTCAATTAATGAGTAAGAGTAACTCTAATTATTCTTATCTAAGATGTTCTTCGGCAATTACACGCTCAATAATAGCATGCAATTCACTTTTTGAATAACCACATCTTAAATGTGCTTTTACAGATCGGAAGAGCACACGTCTGAACTCCAGTCACATTCAGAAATCT
>CAMTOX010000361.1 GCA_947074225.1 uncultured bacterium | reverse complement strand
CGTGTTTCGCTATATAAATCGCGACCATGTGAAGCGTATCTTTGAAGATCGGAAATAGATTACATAGACATGTTATTTCGGGTCTTATTATGTTAATTAAATCCATATCTAAATCTATCACTATGAAGAAGACCATTTTATTATTCATGCTCTTAGTTTCCATTGGAGTTAGTGCACAGTACTAGATCAAAGAATCTGTAAATTATATTTATGAGTATAGAATTCCATTGAATGGTTTTCAAGTTGCTTTTGAGTACGATTTTTATAAATGGTTAAACATAGGCGTAGGATTGGGGAGTCATATAGGGCAAAGTGCGTTCGATAATAATATATTATATATACAAGATGTTTTTTCAGATATAATGCCACCATGTCCAAACTACAGAGATGCAAAGGCAGAGCGCTATTTGGATGTTATGGTGGGTTTTATGCCACTGAATAACAAGCATAACCGACTTACATTTTTACTAGGTCTAGGGGTTTCTTATTTTCAACAAACTTATGGTTGGCTCTCAAGTTTTGAATATATGGGAATAGATGATTTTTGGACTATTAATACATTACGCTTTGAAGATCCTCAGTTTTGGGAAGTCTCTATTTTGGCACAACTTAGTTACGACTATGTGTTTACTCCCGGTTGGACCATTGGTGCTATACTATTCTTAAGAAGTTATTTTTTGAACAATTGGTGTTTATATCCCGGTGGCGGTCTATCTGTGGGCTATGCTTGGGGCGATATGGCTTATAAAAACAAGAAGAAGTAGAGCAGGTAGGGTTCAGCTTGCGCCTCACGTTTAGTGCTTCGCGGTTTAATGTTCGGCTGCGCCTTACGTTTAATGCTCGGCTGTCGCCTCATGTTTAAGGCTTCGCTGTTGAAGGGGGGTGATGTTGATAACTTTTAGGGTGAGGTATCACTTTTTATGGTGGGTATATTGCAGAAAAAGTGTATCTTGCAGTGTCTCATTTTAGTTATGATCTAAATGTTTATTGGTCTTGTAATCAGGCTGAAAACGCATATATAAAATAAAAGATGGTTGAGACACTGGTCTTGGTCATCTTTTTTTATTTAAATATTTTATTTTTTGAAGCTTTACGTTTATGAATTTTACCCATTTACATGTACATACACACTATTCCATATTGGATGGAATGTCTAAGGTTGGCGATCTGATTGATAAATGTCAGCGTACCGGAATGCATGCTATTGCTATTACCGACCATGGTAATATGTATGGCATCAAAGAGTTTATGGATAAAAGCGATAAGGCCAATGGTAAGGTAAAAGGTAAGATTAAAGAGTTGCAGAAGGCTTTAAAAGATGAAACCGATGCTGCAAAACGTTTGGAAATAGAGGCAGAGATAGAGGAGGCAAAGAGTAAAATCTTTAAGCCTATTATTGGTGTAGAGGCCTATGTGGCTAGACGTTCATTGTATAGTAAGGATAAAGATTTTAAGAGTATAAATCCAGAGTCGGGTAGGGAGCAGATTGTCGATGCCAGTGGACATCACTTAGTGTTGCTGGCAAAGAATAAACGGGGTTATGAAAACCTATGTAAATTGGTCTCTACCTCGTGGATTGATGGTAACTACTACCGTCCGCGTATAGATAAAGAGCTATTGTCTAAACATAGCGAAGGGTTGATAGTTTGTTCCGCCTGTTTAGGTGGTGAGATTTCTCAACATATCATTGCCGGAAACTTGGATAAAGCAGAAGAGTCAATCTTGTGGTTTAAGTCTGTCTTTGGCGAAGATTATTATATAGAGATACAGCGTCATAAGACCGATAAACGTAGTGCCGATCAAGATGTATATCAACGTCAACGTCAGGTGAATCCGCATTTGTTGGAGTTGGCTGCAAAATGTGGAGTGAAAGTTATTGCCACAAATGATGTGCATTTTGTAGAAGAGGAACATGCTGAGGCGCATGAACGTTTAATCTGTTTGTCGACCGGTAAGATGTTGTCGGACGAGAATAGAATGCGCTACACCAAACAAGAGTGGTTAAAAACTCCTGAAGAGATGTTGGCAGTATTTGCCGACGTTCCAGAAGCCTTAGAGAATACGCAAGAGATTGTAGATAAGGTAGAGATGTATAGTTTAGACTCTGGTCCGTTGATGCCGGAGTTTGAAATACCTGCCGACTTTGGTACGGAAGAGGAGTATCGGCAGAAATATACTGAGAAGATGCTCTTTGATGAGTTTACGCAAAATGAACATGGCGAAGTCGTGATGAATGAAGCCGATGCATTGCATAAGATAGAACTTCTTGGGGGGTATGAGCGATTATACCGTATAAAGTTAGAGGCCGATTATTTGGCTAAACTTGCTATTGAAGGGGCTAAGATGCGTTATAAAGAAGATCTTGACGATGCCAAGATGGAGCGCATTACCTTTGAACTTCATATTATGAAAACCATGGGATTTCCAGGCTATTTCTTAATTGTTCAAGACTTTATTAATGCGGCTCGTGAAATGGGAGTGTCAGTCGGTCCAGGGCGTGGTTCGGCAGCAGGCTCTGTAGTAGCCTATTGTTTAAAGATAACCGATGTTGACCCCTTGTTGTATGATTTGCTGTTTGAACGTTTCTTGAATCCAGACCGTATCTCGCTTCCCGATATTGATATTGACTTTGACGACGATGGTCGTGCAGAAGTGTTACGCTGGGTACCAGATAAATATGGAAAGGAGAAGGTAGCGCATATCATTACTTACGGTACTATGGCGACGAAATCATCTATCAAGG
>CAMTOX010000360.1 GCA_947074225.1 uncultured bacterium | reverse complement strand
AATTTAATTTATTAACCAAGCTGGAGAAAGTTGCATTTGCAAGTTGAATTCAGCAAATAATAAACCATATGAACAACATCAAATCTTTTATTTTATTGGCAGTTATTGCTGTTTTTACATCTTGCATTGAAGTTGATCCGTATATGGATAGTGTCACTTCATCTTCGTTAGTGACCTATACCAAAAATAGTTTGGATTACCCTATCAGGGTGCAGTGTTGGTTTAGACCTCTAAACGATAATCCGTTTTGGTGTGAAAACGAGTTGATTCCTTATAGCGATCCTATACTGATAGAGCCAAACGGAACGGCTATTGTGATGGATTATGTACAACCAATAGGTATTAAGATATTTAAAAGTGATAGTACTTTGTTGTATGAAAACTTTAATATTAGTAAGAATAGCTTTCTCAATTTACCTGAGGGAATTATCTATTGTTCGCAGAGCGAATCGAAAGCTTTGGGACAGTATTCTTCAAAAGAGGTTGTTTCGAAAGATTGGCTATATGATTTTGATAATTGCTATTTTATTTATGATAAACGGTATTTAGCTGATAATGTACCTTGGTCGTTGTATCCTATCTTTTATAATTATTACGATTGTGATGATAAAGATTTAATAAGTTATTATGAAAGTACCAGGCGCGAATTATACGAAGAGATATCGAATGGTTATGCAATGGTTCAATGTTTTGAGTTGAATAAAGAGGCTGAAGCATTTCTTCCGTAATAACTATTGTTATAAGTAGACTTTTTAAAAATATTTCTTTAAGGCTATCAAGCAATAAGAGTCTATTTGTGCAACGATAAGTTTAGTGCCAAAGGTTATTTGACACTAAACTTATTGTGTTATTGTAGGTCCATCTATGAGTTATGCTACTGAGGTAGATTCATGGATTGTGCAAAATGATTTGAGAAGATATAAGGTTGTTAGGTTAGAAAAATAGTTGTATATTTGTTCACTAATTTTAGCCATATTGTGTGTTAAGATGGTAGAAATGATTATTTAGCATAATAATTGCAAAATAAAAATTTGGTATTCAAACAGATAGAATAAGAAACTAAAATAGGAAAAGATTATGTCAGACGAGAGAGTGAAACCATACATTCAGGCTGCAGCCGAGGAGATGGAGATGGCAGTACAGTATTTGGACGATTCATTGGCACACATTCGTGCCGGTAAAGCAAGTACAAGAATCCTTGATGGTGTACAAGTGGAGTATTATGGTGGTATGGTGCCTTTGAGTAATGTGTCGACCATTACCACTCCCGATGCTAAAACCATAGTAATTCAACCATGGGAAAAAGCATTAATTCCAATCATTGAAAAAGCAATATTGATTTCAGATGTAGGTATTACACCAAGTAACAATGGTGAGAATATTCGTTTGTGTATTCCGCCATTGACTGAAGAACGTCGCCGTCAGTTGGTGAAAACATCGGGCGGTTTAGTGGAAGATGCTAAGATTAGTATTCGTAATGCACGCCGCGAAGCTATAGATGGTTTGAAAAAGGAACAAAAGAATGGCTTGCCTGAAGATGTGGAAAAAGATGGCGAAGCTGAGGTGCAAAAGGTACACGATAAGTACGTTAAGAAAGTAGAAGAACTTTTTGCTGCTAAAGAGAAAGAGATTATGACAGTGTAGGTCTACATTGTTTAAGATATAAAGAAATAGTCTGCCGATTACGCCAATGTGTGGTTGGCAGACTTTTCTGTTTTTTTCGATAGAGAAAAAATGAAGCTCATAACCTTAAATTCAGTGGAGGGCAGTTATTGAAACAGGGTATTAACAAGTATGTAAATAGTTACAAGCAAGGGTTGCTGCTTTTGTGTTGTGCCTTGTGTTTTTGTTCTACCTTGATAGCTCAACAGGATAGTATTCCGAAACGTGCCGATGCTATGGCAACATTACTTAACTGGAGAGTGATTGGAGTGCCTACTATTGGCTATACGCCTGAGACCAACTGGACCTTTGGATTGGCAGGTTCTTGGTTCTTTCAGTGCGATAGTATGGCTCGCACCAGCGAATTAAGTGTACAGGCTAAATATACGTTGGAGAATCAAGTGGCTGCACATGCGCAAACAACGCTCTATTTCGACCCGGAGAAACGGTGGATGATGAATGCTGCCATGGGCTATACATACTATCCAAACCTGTTTTTCGGTATTGGTAATGAGCGTAAAGATTTATTGCAAATGCCATGGCACTATATATCGAATATATTCTATTTGAGTGCTCAACCACAATATTACCTTACCCCTCGTTGGACAATAGGCCCTGCCATACAGTTTCGTTATGAAGGTATGCAGCACAATGCATTGACCGATTCTGTCCAGGCGCTCTATCCGGTTCATGGTTTCGATTCCTATTTTATGTTAGGATTAGGCATGGTGGTGAGTTACGATTCCAGAGATCGGATATACTATCCCACACGCGGACTCTTTTTTAAAACACGTTTATACTACTATGAACCCTATTTGGGCAGTAGCTATCGGAGCGGTTGGGCCGATATAGATTTCCGCCAGTTTGTGCCACTCTATAAAGAGTTTATCTTTGCATGGCAGTTTGTGGGTCAGTGTCAAATGGGTACAGCAATGCCTTTTCAGATGATGCCTACTCTGGGAGGTGAGGATTTGCAACGGGGCATACGCAAAGGTGTATGGCGCGACGATGTGATGGTGGCAGTGCAAGGAGAGTTCCGAATACCGATATGGCGCTATTTCAAAGCGGCTGTATTTGCAAGCGT
>CAMTOX010000359.1 GCA_947074225.1 uncultured bacterium | reverse complement strand
TACGAGTTTTCTGAATGTGACTGGAGTTCAGACGTGTGCTCTTCCGATCTATGAATTCTTATATTCTAAATATCAATTAGCTTCTGAAATCAACTTCGACAATATTGATGAAGCAGGAACGGTTTTTAATTATAGCGCACCGAGTGCTGAAAATAATATGCGCCCCTATCCACATGATGTAGTAAACACCTCGTATGGTTATGTATATCCATCATTGACCGGTGTAAAAACATGGTATCATTTTAGAACATGGGCGCGCAATCACAGCCCGGTACATGGTGAATATAGTTTTTATAAATCGGCCAATCTAGAAAACGTATCTACTGATAATGAAAATTACTCTTGGTGGTATACAAGTACGGAGAGTACCGTATTCTACGATAGAACTTACCACACAAGCAATGGTGAGAAATATGGTTATTTTATGTATACCGATGCTTCAGAGGAGTCTCGACCTTTGGCAACAATTGAGGTAGACTCAGAGTTATGCGTAGGAAGTAGTTTAATATTTACTGCGTGGATAGCAGACATATCGGGTGTTACAGCAGAAACCCCTAATCCTGTGAAACCACAGGTTATGTTCAAGATATATGGCGTTGATAGAGATACCAATGCTCAAACTCTTTTGCAATCAACGTTATCTGAGGTTATCCCTGGAAGAGCAGAGTGGATGCAAGTTTACACAGATGTTGTTTTACAATCTAACATAGCTAATACTAGTTATGATTTCTATAGAGTGTCGATAGATAATTACTCTAAAGGTACTAAAGGTGCAGACTACGCTATCGACGACATACGCATGTTTATTAAAACATCGCAAATAGAAATTATACCACAACATCCCTATTGCGAGGGTGAAACAACGATAGTAAAAGTAGAAGCAGCCTATGATGAGATAACAACTAAATTGGGCATATCCAATAGTAATAGTAAAGTAGACTTAAGATATTACATCGTAGATGAAAAGGGACAAAGAGTACAACTAGGAACAAGCGACAACTATCTTCATGCTACACTGGACGGAAATTATGCAAGCGATATAATAGCCCGTCCCAACAGCTATGAGACGCGCAATGGAACTAATTATTTTATTTTAGATAAGGAGCTTAGAATTAATATTGAGCCTAATACTTTTTATTATTTAATAGTTGACTACAAAGCCACAACATCAAGTGTATGGATAACGAGTAATCTAGGTGATGTTTGTTCTATATTTAGCGATCCTTTTAAGATGGGTAGAGCAACAATAGAGATTGAACATTTAGACGGTAATACAGATGTCGAAATCAGCATTGACTGTGGTGAAGATACTAAGCTAATCAATGAGATGTCTACTTACCTCAGCATACCCAACTCTGAAGGCGGTATAGATAAACTTGAGATTAATTTTGATTGGTATATGAGGGGTATAATGCCTTCTAGCTTGGTTACCGCTTTGAAGAATTTACGAGCAAGCTATCCGGCTAGTGAAAACGGAGCATTTATTACAGGAAAAGGAAACGATATAGATTGGAATCAAGTAAATGCAATCGGTTATTTATCGACAAGCGATTTAAGCACATTGCTTGAATATAAAGATGACATGATTTTTAATCAAAGAGTATTGGATAATATCGTTCTAGTTTCAGATATAAATCTATTTTCTGCAATACCAGTAGAATTAGTTACTTCTAATAACGGACAAGATATATACCTCTGTGAAGACCTTCTTGAGGTATCTGTAGTTGTGTCCAATATTGGTGGACCAAGTATCGACCTTGGATTCTATGATATAAATTATGAAGCAATTGGAGATGGTGCTAATAGTATTCGTTTGGGATTAAAACAATTTGAGAATATTCAAAATGGTTCTCCATTATTAGTTCCGATAAAGAACTTTGCAAACGAAAAGGATAAAACTGCCGAGAAAAAAGCCGATATCATAACAATTGACGGCAATGATTATCTAAATCTAATTGAAACTAATGACCCAATCTATAATAATGATGTTACTGCTAAAGCATTAATTGAATCGGGCACGTATGCCATTGGTAAAATAAGTAGTCTCGACACGAAACGTTCTAAAGGTAATACCGAGTATTCAGTTACTTTCTTATTTAAGGATAATAACCTTATTACAGATTTTAAAGTACATGAGGGCTATTGGTATAAAGTCAAATTTGACTTTACAAATGACGAAGGAGCAGACAATTGTAATGGTAGCAGTGTTTTCACAATTAAAGTAGTACCCGAATATCTCACCTTTAGCGATGAGAGAGGTAATTGGAATACGGATACTAATTGGATTCGTTCAACTAAGACCATACTTTATAAAGATATAGAAAGTCAAAATAGCGATTCGTATAGCAATTATCCATTAGTTGATGGAGATGAACTAATACATCAAGGTTACGTACCTATGAAGTTCACTAAAGTGACTATAACTAAAGAGGCTACACCGCAGCTATATGCACTGACCAATGATGCTACAACCGGAACCCTTAATATGACATTAAACAATCAGGTAGATCAGCAACCTACTGAGTTTATTGAATATGATATGATGGTGAAGAGCGCAGCAACAAATGGCTACGATTGTGAAAAGTTCTATAGCAATACGGGCGAACAAATTTACTTCAAACCCGAAGCTGCACTGCTTGCTCACCACTTGTTGACTTACGAAAAGGCGAGGGTAGACTTTGAGATAGCTGCCAATAGTTGGTATATTCTCGGGTTTCAATTAAGAGGCGTAGTAGCCGTTGACACGTAG
>CAMTOX010000358.1 GCA_947074225.1 uncultured bacterium | reverse complement strand
ATAGTAATAGGAGAAAAGAACAGGGGTAGGTCAAAAAAAAGATTGAAAGAGGAGAAACTGAATAATGCTAACAAAGGTTAGTTTAAAGGGGAATGTATTGGGACAGAGATTAACTGCAAACATAGTAAATTGCCCGATGCAGTAGTTCCTAATGCAATTATGGAAGTAGTTCAATTGAAATACCCAAATAAACCTATTGTTAAATTAGAAGTTGACAAACGTGGGTTTGAAGCAAAACTTAAAGGTGGTCCAGAGCTTCATTTTGACTTGAATTACACTTTGATATTTATTGAAGAAGATTAATTCTATCGTTTAAATTTTGATACCAAAAAACCTACTTGAAAAAGTAGGTTTTTTTGCGTTTTATAGTCTATTCAATATTGTTTAATTCATTAATCCATAGCTCATAACTAGCATCGCTAGGCATGCGCCAATCTCCTCGAGGCGAAAGATTAATACTACCTACTTTAGGTCCGTCGGGCATACAACTTCTTTTGAATTGTTGTGTAAAGAAACGTCGTAAGAAAATAGCTAACCAGTGTTTGATTGTCTCTTGCGAATAGTTCTCCTTGAAAGCTAGTTTAGCTAAAAAAGCAATCTTAGAGGGAGGTGTTCCAAAACGTAAGAAATAGTATAGGAAAAAGTCGTGTAGTTCGTATGGTCCTACAACCTCTTCAGTTTTTTGTGCTATATCTCCTTTCTCATCAGCCGGAAGAAGTTCTGGACTTATTGGGGTGTCTATAATATCTAATAAGATTGCTTTAGATTTCTCGTCGACATTGTGAGTGGCACTCCAATGAACTAAGTGTTTTACCAATGTTTTTGGAATACTACAATTTACAGCATACATAGACATGTGATCTCCATTGTAGGTAGCCCATCCTAAGGCAAGTTCAGAAAGGTCCCCAGTACCAATAACAAGACCTCCTTGTTGGTTGGCAATATTCATTAGTATTTTAGTTCTTTCTCTTGCTTGGGTGTTCTCGTATGTGATATCGTGAACTTCTGCATTGTGATTGATGTCTTTGAAATGTTGCATACAAGCATCGGCAATATTAATCTCCTTTAAGGTAACTCCTAAAGTTTCTATTAGTTTGATGGCATTGGTATAAGTTCTATTTGTAGTACCAAACCCAGGCATAGTAATAGCAATAATATGTTTACGGTCGATATGAAGTCGGTCAAAGGCTTCAACAGTTACTAAAAGTGCTAATGTAGAATCTAACCCTCCGGATATACCAATCACCGCTCTATTGATATGAGCATGCTTTAAGCGAATGGCCAAAGCATTAGCTTGAATATTGGTAATTTCCTGACACCGTTCATTGAGTGCATTGCCTGAAGGGATAAAAGGATATGGGGTATATGTACGCGATAAATTTATTATTGAGCTCTCAGGCGCAGTAAAGCTGATATAGCGATAGTTGGCATGATTAGAGTCTAAGCCAATCTTAAAACTATTGTTCTTAGCTCTGTCGTGATTTAAATGGTCTAAGTCAATCTCTCCATATACGATTTGTGCTTGCATAGCAAAGCGCTCCGACTGCGAAAGAATAGACCCATTCTCTGCTATAATTGCACTGCTAGCAAAAAGTAAATCTGTGCTTGATTCTCCAAAACCTGAAGAGGCATAGATATATCCGGCCATGCATCGTGCCGATTGTTGAGCAACCAATTGTTGACGGTATGCCTCCTTCCCAATAAGTTCATTAGATGCCGAAAGATTAAAAATAAGCTGCGATCCTGCCAAAGCTTGTAAGGAACTTGGAGGTGTTACACTCCATAAATCTTCGCATAGCTCAATAGAGAATAGTTGTTCACCCGATTTAAAAATAATGTCGGTACCAAAAGGAACAGTCTGACTAGCGTAAGTAATGCTTTCTTCACGATTGTCTAATGCAGAAGTGAACCACCGTTGTTCATAAAATTCATTGGAGTTAGGAAGATATGTTTTAGGGATTATACCTAATATTTTACCTTGTTGTAGTACAATAGCACAGTTGAAGAGTTTTCCATGCACCATTATCGGAGCTCCAATAATGAGAATAGATGTAATATCTTTTGTTTTTGAAATGATATCTGCAATGGTTCGTTGGGCAGACTCTATGAGTAATTCCTGATTAAATAGATCGGCACAAGTGTATCCGGTGATTGCTAATTCTGGAAAACATATGTATTGCGCACCTTGTTGTGCGGCTTGGATAGATAAGTCGATGATACTATTGCCATTCTCCTTACAATTTGCAATGGTAACATTTGGGATTGCACAAGCAACCTTTACGAATCCATAGTTTTTCATAGTTTCTTGATTTACTATACGTGTGTTATAATGATTTCCCTAAAATAGAGAGAATGATTCCTCCAATTGCTAATAATAAGAGTATGCTACCGGTAATTTTATTTAATATCCATAGCCCCCTAACATTAAATCTGTTTCTAAGTATTCCTACAATTAAGGTGAGGATAAGCCACCAAAGAAATGCACCAATGAGAATAGAAAATATTCCCACAATATTTGTTGCTAATGGATATTCAGGGTTTAGGAATTGAAAGCGTGCAAAGAGTCCAATGAAAAGGAATATAATCAATGGATTTGAGATGCATAATCCAAAGCCTGAAATATAGTCGCTTATATAGGTGCCTTTAGAGGGTTTTTTATTGGCTGCCGAGAGCTTTTTAGCCGGATTGCTATTAATAATATAGAGCCCAAATAATCAAACGATGACACTCCCTAGAATGTGAATAAGTAGTTGGT
>CAMTOX010000357.1 GCA_947074225.1 uncultured bacterium | reverse complement strand
AAAAGTTTGTAAAGTACGCATGCTCTTTTTTACTGCGTGGCATAACTATTGAGTAAATTACGTATGATCCGGTTGTATCAGTTATTTGAGCGCTAAGTAGTATTAAATGATGCTCTTTTTATATTATGTGTCTGACGAGGTGTCGTTAGTAAACCTATTTTTGGCCGTAGAGAGTTCTTTTTTGTCAGTGTAATGTGTCATGTTGAAAGATTATCCCCGAATTATTTTTCTTTATGACTGAAATAACTATAATATTGAATACTTTTACATTTAAATTAGAATAACCCGATAAAACAAAATAGTTATTGAAATATGAAATCATTAGATATGTTTTTAAGTGATGAAGCCGGTGAACAACAAGGTGAATTTATCCCTTTGTTGACTGATGAAGATACCTCACCTTTAGAGACCTCTACAGGTGATATGTTGCCAGTGTTGCCACTGCGCAATATGGTATTGTTTCCAAGTGTGGTGATGCCGGTAACTGTAGGGCGTAAGAAGTCGTTACGTTTAATTCGAGATGTGTATCAACGTGAAGGGGAACTTTTTGTGGGTACACAAATAGAACCTAAGGTGGAAGATCCACTCTTTGAGGATCTGTATAAAACTGGTACTATAGCACGTATTATACGTATTCTAGAGATGCCCGATGGCACTACCACAGTGATATTACAGGGGAAACGTCGCGCTAGAATATTAGAAGGTGCTGACGATACTCCTTATATGAGTGCTAAAGTAGAGCTGCTGGAAGATCAGATGCCTGCCGAAAGTGACCGTGTGTTTGTAGCTCTTTTAGAGGCTATAAAAGAGTTGGCTATGAAGATTGTGAAGGGGTCAGGCTCGATGCCCGATGAGGCAAGTTTTGCCATACGCAATATTGAACAACCTCAAGCGATGATTAATTTCATCTGTACTAACTTTGGGTTGAAATTGACCGAAAAAATGCGCTTGTTGGAGCTTGACGATGTAAATGAACGTGGCTTTCAGCTATTGGATATCTTGACTAAAGAGTCGCAACTCTTAGAGATTAAAGCCTCTATTCAGAATAAGGCACGTATGGATATGGACCAACAACAACGCGAATATTATTTGCAACAGCAAATGAAGACTATTCAAGAGGAGTTGGGTGGCTCTGTAGCCGATCAGGAGTTGAAGAGCATTCGTAAGAAAGCTGAGAAGAAGAAATGGGACGATAAAGTGAAAGAGGTCTACACCAAAGAGGTGAAGAAGTTAGAACGTATGCACCCTAACTCTCCCGATTTCCCGGTGCAGATGAACTATGTTGATACCATTGTATCGTTGCCATGGAATGAATATACCAAAGATAAATTCGATTTAAAGAAAGCACAACGCATCTTAGATCGCGACCATTTTGGTTTGGAGAAGGTTAAGGAACGTATCATTGAACACCTTGCGGTATTGAAGTTGAAGGGCGATATGAAATCTCCGATCATCTGTTTATATGGCCCTCCGGGAGTAGGTAAAACCTCTTTGGGTCGTTCCATTGCCGAAACCTTAAACCGCAAATATGTGCGCATGTCGTTAGGTGGTTTGCACGATGAGTCGGAAATTCGCGGACATAGACGTACTTATATTGGCGCCATGCCGGGACGTATTATCCAGAACTTGAATAAAGTGCAAAGTTCTAATCCGGTCTTTGTGTTGGATGAGATAGATAAGGTGAGTGCCGACTATAAAGGTGATCCAGCATCGGCTCTATTAGAGGTGCTCGATCCGGAGCAAAATATGTCGTTCCACGATAACTTCTTAGATATTGATTATGACTTGTCGAAAGTACTCTTCATAGCTACTGCCAACAACTTAAGCACTATTGCTCAGCCTTTGTTAGACCGTATGGAGATGATAGAGGTAAATGGATATATTGTAGAGGAGAAGATAGAGATAGCAATGCGTCACCTTATTCCTAAACAGATGGAGGCGCATGGTATTGAGAAGAATGCCGTAAAACTATCGCGTCCGGCAGTGCGTAGCATTGTGGAGAACTATACACGCGAGTCGGGAGTGCGTGAGTTAGATCGTGTCATTGCCAAAGTAATGCGTAAAGTGGCTAAAGCCATTGCTACCGATGAGAGTTATGACAGCACTATTAAACCCGATATGCTAAAAAAATATTTAGGTGCTCCTCGTTATCAACATGATGTGTACGACATTGAAGATTACACCGGCGTAGTAACCGGATTGGCGTGGACCAGTGTTGGTGGAGAAATTCTATATATTGAATCGAGCTTGAGCAGAAGCAAAGGTGGTAAGTTGACACTGACTGGAAACCTTGGCGATGTAATGAAAGAGTCGGCCATGTTGGCTTTGGAATATGTGAAATCGCATGCTGATGAGTTAGGCATTAAAGAAGATTTGTTCGATGAGTTTGGTGTACATGTGCATGTACCGGAAGGTGCCATACCTAAAGATGGGCCATCGGCAGGTATTGCCATACTCACTTCGTTGGTTTCAATATTGACAAAGAAGAAGGTGCTGAAACGCTTGGCCATGACCGGAGAGATTACGTTGCGTGGTAAACTCCTGCCTGTAGGTGGTATTAAGGAGAAGATATTGGCAGCAAAACGTGCCGGTATTACCGATGTGATTCTATCGACCGATAATAAGAAAGATATTGAAGAGATTAATGAAGAATACTTGAATGGCCTGACATTCCATTTCTGCAGAGATGTAAAAGAGGCTATGGCAGTGGAGATCGGAAGAGCACACGTCTGAACTCCAGTCACATTAAGAAATCTCGTA
>CAMTOX010000356.1 GCA_947074225.1 uncultured bacterium | reverse complement strand
GGAGTTCAGACGTGTGCTCTTCCGATCTACACCAGAAGAATATATTAAGACGCTTACCGTAACACAGTGGAAAAATAAAGTTCCAAATCTACATAAACGACCTTGTATATTCTTGATTTATCAATAAGAACATTCATATCAAACATAATAGTAACCCGATAATCCGATTCGAAAAAGTATTTATAAATCTCGTGAAGATTATCTTAAACTAACCCATTATGAAATTATTAGAAGGAAAAGTAGCCATTGTTACGGGTGCAGCTCGTGGCATTGGTAAAGCAATCGCTTTAAAATTTGCAGCCGAAGGTGCTGATATAGCATTTACAGATCTTGCCATTGATGAAAATGCTAAAGCAACCGAAGCAGAAATAGCTGCCTTAGGTGTTCGCGTGAAAGGATATGCCTCAAATGCAGCCAATTTTGAAGATACACACAAAGTAGTTGAAGAGATACATAAAGATTTTGGTCGTGTAGATATTTTGGTAAATAATGCCGGTATTACTCGCGATGGTTTAATGATGCGTATGACCGAACAACAATGGGATATGGTTATCAATGTAAACTTGAAATCGGCTTTCAACTTCATTCATGCAGTAACACCAATCATGATGCGTCAGAAAGGTGGTTCTATCATCAACATGAGCTCTGTGGTAGGTGTGAGCGGTAATGCCGGTCAATGTAACTACTCTGCTTCAAAAGCAGGTATGATTGGTTTGGCAAAATCTATTGCTAAAGAACTTGGTTCTCGCGGCATTCGTGCTAATGCTGTAGCACCAGGATTCATCATCACAGAGATGACTGGAGCACTTTCAGAAGAGGTTAAAGAACAATGGGCAAAACAAATTCCTTTGCGCAGAGGCGGTACCCCTGAAGATGTTGCCAATGTATGTACTTTCTTAGCTTCGGATATGTCTAGCTACATGTCAGGACAAGTGTTACACTGCTGCGGTGGCATGAATATGTAATTCAAACCACACATTTTTTATAAAATAACAAGCCACTACTGATTCCTCAGTAGTGGCTTAGCTATTATTTAATGGGATGTTTTCTTGAAACATCTTACTAATTAACGATGAATATTTAAACCTATGAGACAATTTTCTTTAAAGTCTATCATGCTCTTTATTATCATGATAGCATCTCTTACATGTTCTACAGCAAATGCACAATATGGTGCCGGAAAGTTTGCTACAGGTATTGAATTTGGTGCCAATACCTACCAAAATGATTTGGGCTTACGCCTTGGTGTACAATCTGGTTTCCACTTCACACGTCGTTGGAACCTCTTCTTTGGTCTTAATTACGAATATATTATGCGCGATGATTATAGCTTTAAA
This sequence comes from uncultured bacterium, assembly GCA_947074225.1. Taxonomy (GTDB): domain Bacteria; phylum Bacteroidota; class Bacteroidia; order Bacteroidales; family Paludibacteraceae; genus CAMTOX01. The sequence goes on along the minus strand of CAMTOX010000356.1, from coordinate 1,425 downwards.
AATAAAGATAATGGTCATGGTGTTGGTGTATTTGTAGGCTCTCGTTTTGAATTCCTCACCATGGGTAAAAGATCAAGACACTCTACCGGCTTGCAACTTGGTACCTCTTACAATTTGAATTATATCTTTAAAGAGGTAGATAACCAAAACCTTGCCAATACTTGGAAAATGGGATTGAGTCTGCGCCAACAATTAGGGAGCCGCTCTTCAATGCTTATCTCGGCTAATTGGAACTTCTGGAAACAGTATCAAAGTTGGTTATGGGAATCGAAGAATTGGGTGCCTGAGCTTACCTTAGCGTTCTTGTGGTAAAGTTATAGCAATCGTTATAAACAGAAAAGATGATCTATTTTAGTATCCTATTTAAGGTGCTAAAGTAGATCATCTTTTATTTTCAATTTATTTGAATTAGATTTGAAGTGTTGTAATAGCTGTTATTCACTGCAACGAAACATGCTTATCTTTGCTTTGTTTGTATAACTGAGCATGCCTTGGATTATATGAAAAGGAGTAAGATACCAAATTAACTGGTAAAGAGAGATAAAAGCAGTATAGGTAATTAAAGGAATGCTTCTGTATCTACTTTTAAGACCAACTCATAACTATTTACATCTACTTTTATATCGAAAATAGTTGAATAATTATAAAATGCACAAGAATTGCTTTTAATGCCTACACACAAAACTAAGAGATTATGAAACATTTAATGCGCTATATTGCTATTGGTATCTTAACCATTACATTTACTGTATTTGCTTCTCCCCTTTCTGCACAACAGTCGCAAGGGCAATTTTCATATGGTGGTGCCTTTGGTTTCACCTTTAACCGTGATTATATCTATTTACAAATAGCCCCACAAGTGGGTTACCATATTGTAGATCCGCTGACTCTCTATTTTGGTATTAGCTATGAGTTCTTCCAGCAAGACAAAGGAAATAACAATACCATAGGTGCTTTGGTAGGTTTTCGTTACGAGTTTGTAACTTTTGGTCAATCGTCGGACTATAGCACTGGTTTGTTATTAACCACAGGTTACAATATAAACTATGTTATTCCGAATTTTACTTCCAATTACTTACAGAATGTGTGGAAACTTGGATTAGGGATACGACAGTCGGTTAGTGAGTCGGCTTCAATCTATCTTACTGCCACTTGGGACTTTTGGAATCAAGATTTAGGGTGGGTTTGGAAAGCAGACGATTGGGTACCACAAGTATCGGTGGGATTTTCTTTCTAACAGCAGAGAATAACTTGACTTACTCATGCTCTCTATGAAGAGCAATAACAATTGCTTCTATCTCTGTAGCTCTAATGGTACTCGGATAGGAGCATTAAACAATTACTTCTTTTACTCTGCCTAATGAAGGTAAGAACTGCTCTCTCTCGTTAAGTAGTCTACCTCTTACAAAGCACAAAATAGCTATG
>CAMTOX010000355.1 GCA_947074225.1 uncultured bacterium | reverse complement strand
ACCAATTACGCCAATGCCGCTGCATTTTGACACTGCAAAGATAGATAAAATATAGTATTATACAATAGCTAGATGAAAAATATCGGAAAAATATTTACTCTTCTCAATCCCAATTACATAGGATCGACATCTAAATAGATTAGCAAGGATTTCATCCCCTCTGAGCCTCTAATTTGCCTTATCATATCGTCAAGAAGATGTTTAGCGCGCTCAAATGAGGCATTCACCTCGACTTTTAAGAGCAGATGTTTAATGAATTTATTTTGTATTCTTCCCACTGCCGGCACATCCGGACCAAGTACACGATTGCCAAAAGTACGTTTCATTAAGTCGGCAAGCTGAAAAGATGCTTTATTGACTACTTGTGAATCTTTATGCTTAAGTACAATTCTGATTAATCTGAAATATGGTGGATACTTGAAAGTTTGACGTTCGAACATCTGCTGGTCAAAGAAAGCTTTATAATCATTATTACAAATCTGACTCATCAAAGGTGTTTCTGCATACGACGTTTGCATAAGCACCTTACCTTGCTTCCCCTTTCTCCCGGCACGACCACTCACCTGCACTAAAAGTTGATAGGCCCTTTCATAAGATCTAAAGTCGGGAAAGTTAAGAAGATTATCGGCATTTAATATTCCCACCAAAGCAACATTGTCAAAATCAAGCCCCTTGGTTACCATTTGTGTACCAATAAGAATATCTACACGATGGTTCTCGAAATCGTCAATAATCTTTTCGAACGAACGTTTAGTACGTGTTGTATCTAAATCCATTCGCGCTACCTTAGCCTTGGGAAAGAGCACCGAAACTTCTTGTTCTATCTGTTCTGTACCAAAACCTCTAGACTCTATCTGTTCTGAATCGCATTGAGGACATTTGGTAGGTAGTTGTTGTGTATATCCACAATAGTGACACGTGAGCTTATTAAATGCTTTATGATAAGTTAAGCTTACGTCGCAATTTGGACATTTAGGTACCCAACCACAATTTCTACACTCCATTACTGGGGCAAATCCTCTTCTGTTTTGAAAAAGAATCACCTGCTCTCCCCTACTCAAAGTCTGTTCCACCTCGGCTATAAGCTCTAATGAGAAATGCCCTCTCATTTTATGCTTACGGTACGACTCTTTAAAGTCTACCAATTGTATTTCTGGTAAACTAATCTGTGAAAAACGTTCCGAAAGTTCCACCAACCCATATTTCCGAGTCATAGCATGGGTATAGCTCTCTATGGAGGGAGTTGCAGTAGCAAGTAGAGTACGTGCCCCATGCAAGTGAGTAAGCATCTGTGCTATATTTCGCGCATGATATCTAGGCGCTGGATCTTGCTGCTTATAAGAAGCATCGTGCTCCTCGTCCACAATTACTAACCCTAAATTACTATATGGCAGAAATACCGATGAGCGTACACCAAGAATAATCTGATACCCTTTATTCAATAAGAGATTATTCCAAATCTCTACACGTTCATGGTCAGAAAAACGTGAATGGTAAACACCAAGCTTAGAACCAAACACTTTACGTAAACGTGAAGCTAATTGCGTGGTAAGTCCTATTTCAGGTACCAAAAAGAGTACCTGTTTACCTTGAGCTATTGTTTCTTGAATCAAATGCATATACACTTCTGTCTTACCACTTGAAGTAACACCATGTAAAAGCACCGTTTCTTTTGTTTTAAACAACTCTTTAATAGAATCGTAAGCCTGTTGTTGGGCGGATGAAAGAAGTGAAAGAGGTTGAAGCTGTTCATCGCTATAAGCTATTCGATCTTTCTGTCGCAATACAGTCTGAAAAACACCGCGAGATTCCAAAGCATTATAAACAGCTAAAGAGACTCCCGAAGCATCTAAAAAAGGTTTACGAATAGCTAATAGTTCATCTGGGTGTTCAAAAGAGGTAAAATGAGCCAAATAAGCCACCAATAGTTCATGTTGTTTAGGTGCCTTTTTAAGCTTCTCTAATAAATCGGTTAACACTTCATGATTACGGTAGGGTTCAGTGAGTCTGAAACAGGTCTCATATTTAGCACGGTAACCACCTACTAACGACTCCTGCATGGTTAGTACTCCTTTCTCACAGAGCGCATAAATGTGAGATAATATTTTGCGGTCACTCTTATCTTGTGTCAAGTCTTGAACAGAGAGTGTATTGCGTGCAGTAATCTGATCTAATAAGGTAATTTCAGCAGGATTCAAATCCATTTCAGCAGCTCTATCAAGATCGGCAGTGAGAACAGTCTCACTCTCTAGTTTCATGGCCGAAGGAATTGCTGCCTTATATACTTCGCCTAAATTAGAACGATAGTAGTCGGATACAAATTGCCAGAGCTTTAACTGAAGAGGTAAAAGTATAGGTTCATCGTCTAGAAGTAATGATATAGACTTTATCTTATTACCTTCAGGAACATTATCATGGAGTGAGAGAATAATACCAGTATAAAACTTACGACTTCCAAAATGAACAATCACACGCATTCCTATTAATATATGCTCCTGAAACTCTTCAGGAATAGCATAAGTATAAGTTTGACTTATAGATAATGGCAGTATTATATCGGCAAATTGAGACATCGTGAAGTATAAAATTGATTACAAAGATAATTATTCAAAATGGAAAATGGTATATCGAAAAATAGAAATCACAAAGTAAAAACAATATCCTATTGTATTTATTCAATAAAAGTTATATATTTGCATTGTTATTCATGGGGGTTTAGCTCAGTTGGCTAGAGCGTTTGACTGGCAGTCAAAAGGTCAGGG
>CAMTOX010000354.1 GCA_947074225.1 uncultured bacterium | reverse complement strand
ATCTTCACATTTTACTTCACCTTCCACACAGGTCAATATCACAAAAGAGTTTCTAACACTCAAATCGTAATTTAAATTACGATTTACAGTCATTATATTCACAGTAAAGAAATCACTATCTATAACATGACTCATTACGGAATCTACAATAACCGGTTCTACATTCTGCTTATTGTTATTCTCAAAATTTATAGCATCTAAAGCCAACTCGGTATGGAGTTCTCTAGGTTCACCATTATCTTGAAGTCTATTATAATCGTAAATCCTATAGGTAATATCGGAAGTTTGCTGTATTTCAAGAATCAAACAACCACCACCAATAGAGTGTACGCAACCTGCAGGAACATAAAACACATCGCCAGGTTTTACCTCATATTTATGTAGAGCACTCTCTAAGGTATTATTCTTAACATGTTCTAAATAGCTCTCACGGCTCATCTTCTCTTTAAAACCTGCAATAATAAAAGCACCTGGGTCGGCATCCATAACATACCACATCTCATTCTTTCCATTACAACCATGACGAATAATGGCCAATTCATCATTAGGATGCACTTGAATGGATAAATTATCGCGTGCATCTATCAACTTCACCAATAAAGGAAAATCATTACCATACTTCTTGTAAACCTCCTCGCCTACTAAGTCGCCCATATATACCTCTAACACCTCTTCAAGGGTATTCTCTGAAAGGAAACCATTGCAAACTACAGATTCATCGCCTGGTATTGCCGACACATCCCAACTCTCACCGATTTGAGATTCAGCACTATTGCCGTGACAATGATATTTCTGTATTCGTTCGCCTCCCCATATTTTACTCTTTAAGATTGGCGTAAACTTGAGCGGATACAACATAAGGTTAGAATTAAAGTTAGTAACACACAAGCATAATCTTTTTTAATTGTTCAATCTATACTTTTTAGTTTTAGAAATCACATTTAGATTATTACCCATTAATAATACAAAGATAGTAAAAATTACTTTCAATCAACATTTTTCCATTACGTTTTATTGTTTATAACATACCTATAACTGCTCATTGAATAAGAGATAACATGGTCGACTCTAAAATTAACCACATTACATTGATTAAAAAAAATATAAACAATAAACACACATACTTAGAGAACTTCTATTTAATTAGATTATTCACCAGCTATTACAAAGCCATCTCGCACCTTTAAAGAACACGCTGCATTTTAGGTATTATTACAAAAGAGCCTACCATCTATACAGACAGTAGGCTCTTTTAATTTATATTGTTCAGATATTATGTCGACATTTTAAGCATGTTCACTTCTGCCTCCGACAAATAGCGCCATTTACCGCGTGGTAAATTCTTCTTTGTTAATCCAGCAAAGTAAACACGGTCCAAACGCATTACGCGATATCCCAACTGATCGAACATACGACGTACGATACGGTTTTTACCAGAGTGAATCTCAATACCCACTTGTTTATGGTCGTCGTCATTAATATAGCTTATCTCATCGGCCTTAATTTCGCCATCTTCAAGAGTGATACCAGTGGCCAATTTATCAAAATCTTCGCGTTCTAAATCACGATCCAACACCACATGATAAATCTTCTTCTTATCATATTTCGGATGTGTTAATTTCGATGTTAAATCGCCATCATTAGTAATCAACAACACACCGGTTGTATTACGGTCTAAACGCCCTACCGGATAGATACGTTCCGAACATGCATTCTTCACCAAATCCAATACCGTTAAACGAGCATGTGTATCTTCTGCTGTGGTAACGCAATCTTTTGGTTTATTAAGCAAAATATAAACTTTACGTTCGGTACGTACCAACTGGTCGTGAAACAATACTTTATCGGTTGCCGGTGTAATTTTGGTACCTAACTCTGTTACTACCTCACCATTCACTGTAACCACCCCAGCTTGAATAAACTCATCGGCCTCTCTGCGTGAGCATAAGCCCGCATTAGCCATATATTTATTCAAACGCATAGGTTGTGTATAATCTATATATTGTTGTTTATACTCAATCTGTTTGCGTTTGCTATATTTATCGTTTGGATTATAGCTGTCGTTACGTTGTTCAAATTTACGGAAAGGTTTTCCAAATGAACCTTGGCGGTCGCCACCATAACTACGATTATTACCTTGATATCCACCACGGTCGTTGTTACGATCTCCTCCACGTGGCGAGTAGCCTTGTTGATTATCCGAACGACGTGGGCGGTCATAACTGCGTTGTTCGCCATCATAACGACGTGTACGCTCTTGTCCTGACTCGTCATTTGAACGGTATGAACGTTGCCCATCATTGTTGCGCGAATAACGATCATTGCTGCCTTGATAACGGCTGTTACCTCCTTGCGAGCGGTCGCTATTACCTTGGTAACGGTTGTTACCACCTTGATAACGATCGTTTCTACGTTCGCCACCACCCGAATAACGGTCATTACCACGATCACTATTTCCTTGATAACGATCATTGCCACGGTCGGCATTTCCTTGATAACGGCTATTACCACCTTCGCGATTGTTTTGGTAACGATTGTAACCACCTTCACCACTATTCTGATAACGGTTATTACCACCTTCATAACGGTTGTTACCTCCCTGATACGTGCGTGGACGGCGGTCGCCGCTTTCACCACTACGTTCTCTATAATTACCGCTGCTTCTCTCATCTCTGATTGGCTGACGGTCACCGTAAGACGATCTGTTATTCCCCGATCTATATGCAGGTGAACCATCTCCCGAAGGTCTGCTGCCGATACGAGGACGACGTCCCTCACGGTTA
>CAMTOX010000353.1 GCA_947074225.1 uncultured bacterium | reverse complement strand
TTTACTCCGGTGATATCAAACAAGAAGTATACTGTTTCATCTGATGGCGCAATGACACCTGCTGATGGTGAAGAAGCTACTTATCCTACAGATGGTAGTGATGTATATTTCATCTCTTATCACCCATATTCTGAGGCATTGGTAAATCATGTTTATCCTATCGATTTGACAGATGAAAGTATTGCTGACCACGACTTAGTTTATGCAAAAGTTGGTCCATACAATCAAACTCAAGAAGAATCGGTAAGTATTCCTCACGAACACCAATTAACTCTTTTGGCAGTTAATGTACTAGATGCAGAAGGTACAGCTATTACTACTGCTACTGCAAAAATCAATCGTCCCGTAAAAGGTTCGTTCGATTTGAAAACTGGTACTTTGGCTGTAACTGAGAATAGTGCAGCAGACATGGATATGGCTGCTGTCGAGAGCACAGTTAATGCTATGATTATTCCTGGTGCAGCTGGTAAGATTGTTTTTGTTAATGATGAAAAATCATTTACTTGGGATATCTCTAGCATTGCATTTGAAGCTGGTAAGAAATATACTTATACTATTAAATTAATTCCTAGTACTACTCCCGATCCTGAACCTACAGTTGTAGTTGTAGGTCCTGCTACTATTACTCCATGGGAAAATGAAGTAGTAGAAAGTACTATTGACTTGGATGAAGATACTTCTGGTGATGGCGACTCTACACCTGCTCCTGTTTATACTAGTAATATTAAATTCTCGGTAACCGATGGAGATTATACATCTAAAAGTACCACTACTTATTCTACTCCAATTATCATACCTGAATATGACGATACGATTTATGGAGTGAGATTAGGCAGTTCTAGTGCTGGAGGGGAGTTTGAAACAGTTAGCTTAGCACAAGGAATCACAAAAGTCTCTTTTTATGCATTAGGTTGGAATGGTGATACCACAACATTAACTGTTGATTATAAAGATGGTGAAGAAGATAAAACAGTATCATATTCTATAATATCTGATGCCGGTTTTAGTGGTACCTCAACGACTTTCACAATTAGCATACCTTCTATATCGTCATTGTATACAATTGAATTTACAACTCCCTGTGATGGAACTAATACACTAAAATTCTCAACAAGTGGTGGTAAAAAACGTGCTATAATCTTCGGCATAAACGTAGAATAAACTAACAATAAGCACACTCTATAAATATTTGATATCGCAAAGAGCCATTCATTGCGAAATCCAATCTTTTCGAATAGACCATTAATACTCAATTCCTTAAGTTCTCTTACTCTTACCTGCTTCTTATTCTTTTTATTTGTTCTTGGTCACAAGACGAATCTACAATCGTTGATATAGAAACTCGCAAGCCTCTATCATTTACATCCGAAATCATTCGAAATACACCTACTCGCGCTACCGATACCAATTGGGAGGCGAACGACTGTATTGGTGTATATATGAAGCAAACAGGTGAGCAGCTATCCGAAAGTTCTATTAGCAACGAGGTGGCAAATATCGAGTTTGTTACAGCTTTAGGAGATGGTAACTTCGTGCCCAGTGTTTCGACAGTTTACTTTCCACAAACCGATAGAGTGGACTTTATCGCTTATTATCCTTATGCCGATTTGCAAAGCCCATTCGTTTATCCCATCGATTTGACCAATCAAACAGACTTGTCGGCTATCGACTTGATGTATGCCAACAACCTGACCAATATAGACGCACGCCCCAATGCGCTCAGTCTGCAATTTGAGCGTCAGCTCAGTAGGGTGAATTTTAAAATAACACTCCCTGCTGCAGCATCACACGAGATAGAGGTGAGCCTTGCCAACATAACAACCAAAGCCGATTTCCAATTGGCAGATGGTACAATCATTCCCGATACAGAATCTGCCAGGAAGATTACTTTCAACATTACTATCGCTAGCAATATCGCTACCGCTAAAGCATTATTAATACCCTCTTCATCGGCTGTTACTACCAAGTTGCAAGTAACTTACAACGGAAAGTCGTATAGCAAAGAGTTGACCTTTGCGCAGCTGGAAAAAGGAACGCAATATCTCTATACAGTTAATCTGGGTGGCAGCAATACGGATGAACCCGAAGTGAGCCACGGCAATTATCAACATTGGAACGAAACACCACTCATTACCGCCGATATGTTGGCGGATGATGATTTACTATATATTATCCACGATATGCCCAACAGTATGAAAGACCCCGTATCGGGCAATGCGTTGCGCAATTATAGCATGCTTTATAGCAAAGACCTACGAATAGCTTATTGGGTGGCTTATCCATTATTTGAAGCTTGCTTATCGGGAACGAGTAGAACGGATGCATGGGCATACGATCCTCTAATCCCCACAGCATATCAGGCCAATTTATCGAGTGGTTTTGGCAATAGCTACGACCGTGGGCATCAACTACCTAGTGCCGACCGCTTATGCGATGAAGCTACCAACCGCACTACATTCTATTACAGCAATATGACTCCACAAGTGGGCATAGGGCTCAATCAGTCTATCTGGAACAACCTAGAAGGCGCTGTGCGTGGCTGGGTGTCTAGCACGGATACGTTGTTTGTAGTGACAGGCGCTATGCCACCTACAGAGGGAGCCATCAGTCGCGAAAAAGAGATGGCTGTACCGGCATACTACTTCAAAGCCATTGCATGTAAGAAGACAGGGCAGTCCGACTTCTCTACCATTGCGTTTAAATGCGATAATGTGGCTTATTCAAATACCGATTATATGCAACATGCCCTATCGGTAGGTGCGCTCGAAGAGATGACCGGCTTTA
>CAMTOX010000352.1 GCA_947074225.1 uncultured bacterium | reverse complement strand
ACAGTAGAAGGACGTCGTCGTGCATTGAAGAAGATTTTACCATATCAACAAGAAGACTTCAAAGGTATCTTTACTGCTATGGCAGGTTACCCTGTAACCGTACGTTTGTTAGATCCACCTTTGCATGAGTTCGTACCTCACGAAGAGCGTGAACAACAAGAGTTGGCAGAAATTATGGGTGTTTCATTGTCTTATGTTAAACATCGCGTAGAATCTTTGAAAGAGTTTAACCCTATGTTAGGTCACCGTGGTGCTCGTTTAGGTAACACTTATCCAGAAATCACTGAAATGCAAACTCGCGCTATCTTAGGTGCTGCATTGGAATTGAAGAAAGAAGGTGTTGTTGCTATTCCTGAAATCATGGTTCCATTAACAGGTATCTTATATGAGTTCTCGGCTCAAGAAGAGGTGATTCGTAAAACTGCCGAAGAGTTATTCGCAGAGGTGGGCGACTCTATCGACTATAAAGTGGGTACTATGATTGAGATTCCTCGTGCAGCATTAACTGCCGATAGAATAGCAACTCGTGCAGAGTTCTTCTCATTCGGTACTAATGACTTAACTCAGATGACTTTCGGTTATTCTCGTGATGATATTGCTTCATTCTTACCAATCTACTTGGATAAGAAGATCTTGAAGGTGGACCCATTCCAAGTGTTAGACCAAAACGGTGTAGGCCAATTGGTTAAAATGGGTACTGAAAAAGGTCGTTCGGTTCGTCCAGACTTAAAAGTAGGTATTTGTGGTGAGCATGGTGGTGAGCCTTCATCGGTTGAATTCTGTCACCGCACAGGTTTAGACTATGTTTCTTGTTCTCCTTTCCGTGTGCCTATTGCACGTTTGGCAGCTGCACAAGCAGCCTTGAAAGAGCAAGCATAAGCTTCCTATTTATAATATTAGAGCCTCAGTTCTTCAATGAATTGAGGCTCTATTTTTTTGTTATAATCCAGATAATACTCTATTTTTGTAACTCAATTTCATTATTAAGTGTTATGGCAAATAAATTTGAAATATCTTTTGTGGTAGGTCCAAGCCACTTGGACGAAACCGGAAAGCTCTCTATACGCTCGCTTATAGATATGATGCAAGATTGCAGTATCTTTCAGTTGGACTCAGAACCACTTTTAGCAGCCTATTTCCAGGAGACTAATTCGGGTATGTTCCTTTCGCAACGACAGATAGAACTTAAGCGTATGCCAGTACATGGTGAGCGTGTACGTGTGGTAACTTGGGTTTATAAGTGTAACCCAATGTACGGGTTTCGTAATACAAATATGTACGACGAACAAGGTGAAGTGTGTGTTTGTTCCAGTGCCATAGGGGTATTTGTGGATTACGCCACAGGTGGCTTAATACGTATACCACAACCTATTTTAGAGAGTGTACCTATTTACGACCCTTTCCCAATGGAATATCTGCCGCGTAAGATTGCTATTCCAAAAGCAGATCATGCTACATTGTCTACACCATTTTACGTTTGGCGTTTCTTGATAGATGCAAATAAACATGTGAATAATGCGCGTTATGTGAGCGTTGCTCAAGAGTATTTACCCAATGGATTCCATTTTAATAGAATACGTGTAGAGTATCTTATTCCTGCCAAACAAGGCGAAGAGATGCATCCAAAATGTTATGAGATAGAGAATGGTTATGTGGTTTGTTTAGACGATGCTGAAGGTAAACACTATTCGGTTATAGAATTTACCAATTAAGGATATATAATAAAGGCTCCGATATTATTTTGTCGGAGCCTTTATTATATATTTAGTGCAAACACTACTACCTAGGTATTTGTAGAGTGAATAGCTTAGCATCGGCAGGAAAAAGCTCAGCCTTAAGTTTTGGCTCTTCTTCAAAGATGCCATAGATTGAAGAGCCCGAGCCACTCATAGAGGCATAAATAGCTCCTTCTTTATATAGTGTATGCTTAATGGCTTTAAGTTCGTGATGTTGTTTAAATACCGATTCTTCAAAATCGTTAAATAGAATATCCTTCCAATCTTTAATAGGCATCTGCATAATGTCTACCAAAGGTACTGCCCAAGGTTTAGGTTTTACATGTGCATAGGCTTCGGCGGTAGAGACGTGTATATTTGGAACCACAAGATATATCCATTTATGGAGCAGTGAAAGTTGGTAATGGCAAAGTTCATTGCCAATGCCGTATGCTAAAGATGGTCTATTTTGAATAAAGAATGCACAGTCTGCTCCAAGACGTGCCGCATAGTCCTCAAGTTCTTTAAAGTTAAGTTCTAGCTTGAAGAAATCGTTAATCATGGAGAGCATAAAGGCAGCGTCGGCCGAACCACCCCCAAGACCTGCTCCCATAGGGATATTCTTCTGTAAGAAAATTTCCAATTGTGGAATATGATGAAACTCTTGCATTAGGCGTACTGCCTTAACAATGAGGTTATCTTCCGGGTCGCCATCTATGAGTTGACCTCCAATATGTATTGTGGTAGAATTAGACTCTTTAACCTCTAGAACATCGGTTAAAGGAATAGGGTAGAACATGGTTTCTAAATTGTGATAACCATCGGCACGCTTAGCCGTTACGTTGAGCCCTAAGTTGATCTTAGCATTAGGAAAAGTAATCATAAGATTTAGTTTTTTTCTTGTGAATGCAAAGATAATGCGAATTAGATGAGTTGTTTGTATATTACATGAAAAATTCAAGTGTGTTAACTTTAGAATCTTATGTTTCTGGATTACGTGTCATTGTTTTTTTAGAAGAAGATCGGAAGAGCGTCGTGTAGGGAAAGAGGGTAGGCTATAGTGTAGATCTC
>CAMTOX010000351.1 GCA_947074225.1 uncultured bacterium | reverse complement strand
GCATACGAGATTTCTGAATGTGACTGGAGTTCAGACGTGTGCTCTTCCTATCTCTACTTCTAATTTTTCAATATTATCAATCAAGTTATTAATTTGAGTAATAATATTATAACCTTGTGACCAAAAGGTAAATCTACTATTTTTTACACAATATCCAACTCATTTTTAAATTAAAAAATCATTATCAAATATCTTTCGTTTTAAAAACACCTCTATACCTATAATATTCAAGCAGTTAAATACTTCAACATTAAATAATATTCATCTTTTTAATTACATCTCATTAACATAATGTATTGAAATATGCTTTCACACCTCAACCATTAATATGGTAGCAACATGTCAAAGAACTATTCACTAATCATTCTTGACCACTACAAAGATATTGCTAATCATATTTTCACTATTTATTATTGGTTTAATTGCATTTAATTTTCAAAAGCTGCACTCTTAACTCCCTACTATGTAATAATTTCACACGCTCAATAGGCACAGTGGTACACAAAAAAAGTGGAAGTGTTTTTCACACTTCCACCATTATAAGAATCGCACTGCCATTTGTTGAGAAAAATTCCTAAAAAATAGGATTTGAGAGGTCTCTACTCTTTGTAATCTGCCGTCCTAAGATTGGATATCCCGATAAATCGGAACGCAGCCCGCCATTGATCTAAAGAAACCTTACTCGGATAAAAATGTAAGTTGTAGAATTTTCCAATCTCAGAACAGTGCGAAAGAGATTCGATTTTCTATTTCAAAGATACTCACTTATTAGGGTACCACAAAACTTTTAATGCTAAAACTTCTGTTTTTAACGTTTCTCCAAGCCCTATGGGCTCAAAAAAGAATAAGTATATCTTTTTACCGTAGTTCGGTTCATTAAAAGACTATTTTGTTTACAGAACATAGACTTCGCTTAGTCCAATATAGCCTCTAACATTATTAATAATACAAATTATATACCTAATGACTCTCTAACAGCCATAATCTTCATATTTGCTTTCGCTTCTATAGCATCAAATTCAGAACGATTTGCCAAAGGGAATCTTACTTCAATATAAAACTTTATTTTAGGCTCTGTACCCGAAGGGCGTACAGACACCTTAGTACCATCTTCAGTAAAATATTGGAGCACATTTGAAGTTGCAGGGAAATCCAACTCTCTCTTTTCACCGGTTTGAACATCGCGCTCAATCAATAATTGATAATCTTTGATGGTGCAAACTTTACTTCCGGCAATTTCTTGAGGTGGGTTGTTACGGAAATTCTTCATCATTGCCACTATCTCATCAGCACCCGATTTTCCTGTGCGCACCACAGAAATCCCTTGCTCTTTACTATAGCCAAACTCCAAATAGATATCTTGAATAAGTTGGAAGATACTCTTATTTTGGTCTTTTGCCCAAGCAACCATCTCGGCCATCAAAGCACACGATGCTACAGCATCTTTATCGCGAACAAAGTCTGAAGGCATATAACCATAACTCTCTTCTCCTCCACCAATATACTGTTTTTTACCTTCATTTTCGCGCACTACAGCTGCAATCCATTTAAATCCGGTATAGCAGTCAAACAACTCTACATGGAAATGATTGCAAACATCTTTAATCAATTCTGTAGTAACAATAGTTTTTACCATGAAGTCATTTGGTTTCAAGAGCCCTAATTCGCTACGACGTTTCAATATATAGTAAGTAAACATTAAGCAAGTTTGGTTACCATTTACCAAAATCCATTCTCCTTGATCATTCTTCACTGCAATACCCATACGGTCGGCATCAGGGTCTGAAGCCATCACAATATCGGCATCTTCTGCTTTTGCCAACTCTATAGCCATTGTTAAAGCTGCTGGCTCTTCAGGGTTTGGAGACTTTACTGTAGGGAAATCGCCACTTATTACAGCTTGTTCCTCTACTATCATAACATTATTAAAGCCCATCTCATTCAAACAACGTGGAATTAATTTTATACCCGTACCATGAATGGGTGTATAAACTATTTTTAAATCACTATGACGTTTAATAGAATCGGGCGATAATAATATAGATTGTACTTTCTTTAAATAGGCGGCATCTATAGCCTCACCAATGGTCTCTATTAATGCTTTATTTCCCTCAAATTTAATCTCGCTAGGCGATTTAATCTTCTCTACTTCAGAAATAATATTCACGTCGTGAGGCGCTATGATTTGAGCACCATCATTCCAATAGGCTTTATAACCATTATACTCTTTAGGATTATGGCTTGCTGTAAGAATAATACCACTCTGACATTTTAAATAACGAATAGCGAAAGAGATTTCCGGAGTCGGACGCAAAGAATCAAACAGATAGACCTTAATGCCATTGGCTGAAAATATGTCGGCAGAAATCTCTGCAAACAATCGGCTATTATTACGACTATCATGACCAATAACCACACTGATAGGTTGACCGGCAAATTCACGATTCAAATAATTTGATAATCCTTGTGTTGCTGCACCTACGGTATAGATATTCATACGATTAGAACCTACACCCATAATACCACGTAAGCCACCAGTACCAAATTCAAGATCTTTATAGAAAGATTCTATCAGTTCTGTTTTATCTTCCGACTCTAGCATACGTTTCACTTCTGCCTTGGTCTTCTCATCGTAGCTTCCATTTAACCAATTCTCAGCTTTTGCTTCTACTTGTTGCAATAATTCTTTATCCATAATAGTCTATTTTATTTACTTTGTCGGGTATTTCTACCTCTTTTCGAGATCGGAAGAGCGTCGTGTAGGGAAAGAGTGTAGGCTATAGTGTAGAT
>CAMTOX010000350.1 GCA_947074225.1 uncultured bacterium | reverse complement strand
ATTTCTGAATGTGACTGGAGTTCAGACGTGTGCTCTTCCGATCTATATTAGTGAGCAATAATAAAATAAATAAAGAATTACCAAGCATTAGCTCACAATCCATCATTTTTGAAGATGGACAACATTATGTAGTAACTATAGATAAAAACAATGAATTGAACATTCAAAAAATCATCATCTATAAACAATTAAATGATATAACGATTGTTGAAGCCGGCTTAGAGAAAGATCAGCAAATAATAAATGAGAATGCGCTATTGGTTTACAATGCTTTAATAATGAATTAATATTTGAGATCTAAATAATTATGCACAAGTTTATAGATAATATCGTCGCATTTTCATTAAAAAACAGGTTCTTCATTTTCTTCTGCACCATCATTGCAATTATTGCTGGTATTATATCATTCAAGCATACACCTATTGATGCTTTTCCTGATGTAACCAATACGAAAGTTACTATCATAACACAATGGTCGGGAAGAAGTGCAGAAGAGGTTGAGAAATTTATTACTATACCTATTGAGATTGCTATGAATTCTGTGCAATCAAAAACCGATATTAGATCAACCACACTCTTTGGCTTATCTGTAATAAATATAATGTTTGATGATAATGCAGATGATTTTGTTGCACGTCAGCAGGTTTACAATATGTTGAATGATGCCGATTTGCCTGAAAATGTAACGCCCGAAGTGCAACCTTTGTACGGTCCAACCGGCGAAATATATAGATATACTCTTACGAGCGATATACATGACGTGCGCGAACTTAAAACAATTCATGATTGGGTTATCGCAAGAAATTTTCGTTCAGTTTCGGGAGTAGCTGATATAGTTAGTTTTTGTGGAGAGGTGAAAACTTTCGAGGTGAGTGTAGATCCACAACGACTAATAGATTACGATATATCGGCATTCGAGCTTTTTGATGCAATTTCAAAAAGTAATTTAAACGTTGGTGGTGATGTTATTACAAAAAGCTCTCAGGCTTATGTTGTACGCGGAATTGGTATTATTGATAATATTGAAGAGATCGGAAACATTGTTGTGAAAAACGCTAATGGTATTCCTATTCTTGTAAAACATCTTGCAAATGTAAATGAATCGTGTTTGCCTAAACTTGGTCAGGTTGGGCGAATGGATGAAGATGATGTTGTACAAGGTATAGTTGTAATGAGAAAAGGCGAGAATCCGGCGGAGGTTATTGCTTCATTAAAATCTAAAATAGATGAGCTTAACAATGGCGTATTGCCCGACGATGTTAAGATAGTATCTTTTTACGACAGAGAAGATTTAGTAGACTTAGCAGTTCATACTGTAATAGGTAATTTGATTGAAGGAATTCTTTTGGTTATGTTTATAGTAATGCTATTTATGGCCGATTGGCGAACAACTGTAGTTGTGTCGGTAGTAATTCCGTTAGCATTACTTTTTGCCTTTATTTGTATGAGAATTACAGGAATGTCGGCCAACTTGTTGTCTATGGGTGCAATTGATTTCGGAATAATAATAGATGGAGCGGTTGTAATGGTTGAAGGCGTTTTTGTTGCATTAGACAAGAAAGCACATAAGGTTGGTATGACAATATTTAACCGAATGTCGAAAGTTGGTTTAATAAGAAGTGTTGCTAAGGATAAAGCTAAAGCAGTGTTTTTTTCTAAGTTAATAATAATTACAGCTCTATTGCCTATTTTTTCTTTTCAGAAGGTTGAGGGTAAAATGTTTTCGCCACTTGCTTTTACATTGGGTTTTGCTCTATTGGGTGCTCTTATTTTTACACTAACATTGGTTCCTGTCCTGCTATCAATCTTCTTAAAGAAAGACGTACGCGAAAAAAACAATTTTGTGGTTAGAGGTATAAATAAAGGCGCAACTGCAATTTTTAATAAATTCCATTCGTACAAAAAAACAGCAATGTCGATATCGGCAATTTTCGCCATGGCAGGCTTGTGGATGTTTACTATTTTAGGTTCTGAATTTCTACCGCAGTTAAACGAGGGTTCGATTTATATAAGGGCAACTCTTCCGCAAAGTATATCATTGAATGAGTCTGTTGATTTAGCAAATAAGATGCGAAGAGAGTTAACTGATTACGCCGAGGTAAAGCAGGTGTTGTCGCAAACCGGTAGGCCAAATGATGGAACTGACGCAACGGGATTCTATAATATTGAATTTCATGTAGATATTTATCCGGAAAAAAGTTGGGAAAGTGGAATGTCAAAAAGTGAGCTTATTGATGTTATGCAAACAAATTTGTCAAAATATCCCGGTGTAGATTTTAATTTTTCGCAACCTATTTCCGATAATGTTGAAGAGGCTGCATCGGGTGTGAAGGGTTCTATTGCTGTTAAGGTTTTTGGTGAAGATCTGTACAAATCTGAGGCTATTGCAATGTCTATAAATAACATTCTACAAACAGTTGATGGTATTGAAGATTTAGGTGTAATCCGAAATATTGGTCAGCCCGAACTGCGAATAGAACTTAACGAACAAAAATTGGCAGCATATGGAGTAGAGAAGGAGAGTGTGCAATCTATAATAGAGATGGCAATCGGCGGTAAAGCAGCATCGCAACTGTATGAGAATGAACGTAAATTTGATATAGTTGTTAGGTACGACAATCATTTTAGAGACAATGAAGAGTCGATAGGTAAAATTTTAGTGCCAACATTATCGGGTTCGATGATACCAATTAAAGAGTTAGCCGAGATAAAAACAATTACAGGTCCGCTAATTATTTATCGCGATAATCACACTCGTTTTTGCGCGGTTAAGTTTTCGGTTAGAGGTAGAGAACGG
>CAMTOX010000349.1 GCA_947074225.1 uncultured bacterium | reverse complement strand
CCACAAACGTCATGATATGCACTTCTATTTATATAATGTGTCGGGAAATACTGAGCTCTACACTATATATTCACATTTTTCCCGACAGGCCAATAGTCCGATTTATGATGAGTCTATATTTATTGAAGAATTCCCAAGTGCGGTAATTTAGTTCAATTAGAAATATAATGCCGGCAATCCACATTAAGTATTTAATGTATGGTACGGGAACGGTGAAGTAGCATACCCATATATAGATGTTGTAGACGAAGGATCTGGAAAAGAATATGATGATACGCTTCTTGAAAAGATATGTTTTATCTATTAAGGAGATGTAAGAGGCTGCCGACAGTTGCAGTACAATGTAAAATGTAGAGAGATTAAGAGCCGCAGATAAAATGGGTGTGTTATGTCGTATGCCAAGAGTTTGTTGAGCTAAGAATTGCAAGCCAATGATAACAAAACTAACACCAATGCACTGACGTGCACATTTAAACTGCTTGTATAGTTTCTTGTCGGGGACGTTGCATAAAATGAGGTAGATGCCCATAAAAAGCATCAGCGTTATGGCAGTTTGTTGAATGGAGTTATAATAATGTTCGAACATGGTTGTGTTCTTTTGTGTTTAGATGATGAATTTCTGTTGTTATGACTTACTATGTATAAATAAATAAGATGACGTTGTCTATTTGTTTAAGCCTTTGTTTAAATTATTAGAAAGCGATCTATCTTTTTTTTAAGTCGGAGTGTTTCGCTATAAATGTGGATGTTGTTGCATTATTTTATAGCAGCTTATATAATCTATTATTAGTAAAAATAGATAGAAATTCTAATAATATTTTAAGATTATATATAAATGTTCTATTCTCTCTATCTGTGATGTGATTTATTAAAAAGGTTTGATTGTGAGTTTATTATATTCTATTTCATTTGCTTATACCGTTCTGTTGTAGCAAATTAAAGGTTAGTTTTCATATTGCTTATTTTAATAAACAAAGATAATTAATTTATTATATTAAGTTGTTGAATTTTTAAATTTAACAACTTAATTCTATTTGGTATTTCTTAATTGTCTGATTTAAAAATATTTGTAGTTAGTGAAGTGGTTGTTTTTAACAGATGGTCAATAAGGGTAATGGTGAAGTGTGTAAATGTCTCCATATGATGCCATAGCAACTTTTTAATTTTTAGTTGCTTTATGCTAGTGAAGATTGATGTCCAATTAAATAAATAGATTGTTGATGAGTTATATAGAGCAGAAGAAAGTGACTAAGAAAGGTACGCTAAGATCGACTACAAATCCATGGTATATGGCTAGAATAGTAAACTCTTTACCCGATGTTTGAACTATGATGGGTAGTGTAGTATCCATTGTAGTGGCTCCTCCTGCCGATATTGGCGCTAATTTGCCAAATAGCATTACCAATAATGGCGCTAGGAGCAGTGTTATCATTTCCCTTGCAATGTTAGCTAATAATGCTATGGTGCCTAATTCTGCGCCTTTAAGTTGTGTAATAAAGATGCTTGAGAGTGAGTAGTATGCAAAACCTGACGATATGGCCATGACATCTGTTGTTTCCCATTTTAATAGAAACGCAATTAGAATGGCTCCCAAGAGTGTTCCAAAGATTGTGCATAGTGGAAGTATCAAGAGTCTTTTATCGAGTTTTTTAATGGTAGTAATAATGGTTTGATCTTTCCCAATAGATATACCTACTAAGAACATAAGTGCCATGAGTAGATATAGATCCCATTTCTCAATCATTCCCATTAATTCTGGCATGTACCGTCCGGCTACTATTCCTGCAATGAAGAATAAGAGAATGATGAAACTATTCTTCATGTTTCACCTCCTTTTGTTTTATCCATCTCCATAAAGCAAATGCCAGAAGTGCACTGCCTATTGTGCTTGCTGTGGCAATAATAATTGCATCTACTCCAATGGTGGGAAGTGCGTTGAATACTATTTCATTAGCACCTACGGCAATGCCTAGTAATGCTAATAGAATCCAAATTACTACTTTGATGATGTTGGGTAATGGTTTTAATTCTTGTTTTCTCATGAAATAGCCTACAATGACTCCAAGGATCATGATGCCTATAATTTGTAGCATAGATTATCTGTTTTTATCAATGGTTTATTAGGTTTCGAAGATACAGATATTCAATAATTGGTGCAACCCCATATTTGTTGTACGCAAAGAGCCTCTACAACCTTTTGGGAAGTAGAGGCTCTGGACTTAATATCAAGGTAAAGAATAGAAGGTTTAAAAATGAGCGATTATATATGTCTTATTTTTACTGCTTCTAATTTATCGCCTCTATTATTCATACTAATTATGGAATAACCACTTTATGAGTTCCGTTAGCAGTGCGCACCATATAAACACCATTTTGTGCAATTTCAATTTCTGCTGCATAACCATTAAATACCATTTGGCCAGTAGTGCTGAAGATAGCTACATTTTGTGCATTAGATAAAACAATGGTACGGTCCTTAACATATAGAAGTTCATTGTTTACGCCAACTTCCGGTGTAGAAGTTTCAACATATTCTGAATAGTATATTGTACGTTCTGTGCTAATTTCCCATGTGCTACCACTAATGGTATAGGTATTTGTTTTGATAATTTGGTAAGCAGGATTAGCATAGTTTCCGTGTAAATCCATATCGTATTGGATGTTGTTTGCTCCCAAAATATTTTCAACTTTCTCGTTGCCAAAAGTTTGTTCAAACTTGTCGCCATACATGCTTTCTTCGCTCTAGGTAACTAATTTTTGACAACTCAAAAGATCGTCAGCTCTGAAGAGCACACGTCTGTACTACA
>CAMTOX010000348.1 GCA_947074225.1 uncultured bacterium | reverse complement strand
GGCATACGATATTTCTTAATGTGACTGGAGTTCAGACGTGTGCTCTTCCGATCTACTCCGGCAATAATAAGCATTAAAATAAATGAAGGCAGCACAATTGCTAATGTTGCCACTACCGCTCCCCAAACCGAACCGGTAGTCATGTAGCCCGAATAGGTGGCGCAGTTAATGCCTATAGGTCCGGGAGTAATCTGAGAAATAGCCACAATATCGGTAAACTCGCTCACGGTGAGCCACTCTTGTTTCTCCACCAAATCAAACTGAATGAGCGAGAGCATGGAGTAGCCACCGCCAAAGCCAAAGAGACCAATTTTAAAGAAGGTCCAGAAGAGTTCAAGATAGATCATTTAGCAGCCCTCCGACGTTGAATCCATCCCCAAAGTAAACCGCCTGCTGCGGCACCGATGATGATATAAATGGGCGAGACGCCTAATAACCAAATAAGCAGTGCTGCCACAATAGGTATCCATACTGTCTTCCAACTTATCTTAGCCGTTTTAGCTAACTTAAATACGGGAGTCGCTATCAGGGCCACTACAGCCGGACGTATAGCTCTAAACATATTGTCGACCCATGTAATCTCGCGGTATTGAGAAAGATAGAGAGCGAAAATTAAGATGATAACAAACGAGGGGAGGGCAGAACCTAAGGCACTAATAACGGCGCCCCATTTACCACGAACGCGGTTGCCTACAAGTATGGAAATATTCATAGCCAAGATTCCAGGAGCGGTTTGAGAGAGCACTAGCATATCTAAAAACTCATCGTTATCTATCCATTCACGTTTAGTAACCACCTCGCGCTCTATGAGCGGAATCATGGCATACCCACCACCAATGGTAAAGGCACCTATCTTTGTGAAAGTTAGGAATAATTGCCAAAGGCTTGCATGTTTATCGGTCTTATCTTGCATTTATGAATTGAAAAGATTGTAATTTCATTGAATATAAGTGACTTATCGGTAGCAGCTACTTTCTATTAAACATTTGCTATTGCATGCAAAATATGTGCAACTATTACTTTGAGTTATGTTTACAAAGATACTATTTTTCAATTTATTAAAGAGATATTTCTTAAAAGAACTTATTTGAGAGATAATACAAAGAAAATCATTGAGATATAAGTTTAAGGCATGCTCTTTTCTTATGCGTTGAACTTTCCCATGAAATGGTTGTGAAATCACCCTAATGTGCTTTTATAGTGTAGCGCATCCCATAACATGCTTTAAAGGCTGGTTGTTCCTCGTAACTACTAATTCAATACATTGATTATTGAGGGAGTTTTCAGATGTTGTTCAAGTTTGTTGTGGTTTATTGTTTCTATAACCTCTCCAGCATGGTTATACCTATATTCTCTCATATTTCTTACTTCCCACTCGCCTCTTTGTGGTTTATACAAAAAGTACGTTTCAGTATCTATATTCCCATTTTCGGTATAAGTAATCAACTCTATGGAGCGGTCATTCATCTCTTTGTCGTTGTATCGGTAGTAATCGACATAGCGCCACTCAATACGATTTGTGCTGTCGCTCTCCGTGGTTGTGCTCTCATCACAATCTAATTGTTGCGCTTTGGTATTCCATCGATAATATTCAGAGAATATTAAATCGCCACTCTTGTTCACTCCTCTCACCTTTTTATAGGCATAATCGGGATAGTCGGACGGTATGCCGGTATAAAAAAGTGTCTCAAAAATAGTGTCGTGGTCGAGTGTGTAGTGCCAATACTCTTCCGATATTAGTCTCTTTTCTACTCCCTCTTCCAAAATCAGGTAGGAAATTTTGGCTATCATCTCTCCTCGGTTTTTTTAGCTAAAATTTGTTTGATAAGTTTGCTCCCATAAACTCAATTGAGTATCCCATTCATAAAACTCTTCCCGATATGCTTCGGCATGAACACTATAAAGGGTTGTCCATTTGCAATTCGGTACTAAATTATTCTGCTCCTTGTTCCATACAGATTGCACGTGTTCATAACAGGCTCCTTGTGCATTGTCACTAAAGCATTCCTGCTGATGTGGTTCTAAAGTACCGCTCTCTTTATTTGCTTTGAATGCTTCTTCAATCACCAATTCGTTATCATTATTGTATGTATAGGTTGTTTTATCTTTCAACAGCCATGTTTTATCGTTTGCCAATTTAAAATAGCACTCTTCCAATACCTCGTTGCCATGAGCGTTATAGTGTGTGCTATGTTTATGCATACTGCTCACACTATCCTCTTTTATATAATAATACACCCAAGTTTCTTTCGTAATTTGGTTTTGAGATGAGTAGTTCGTTTGCTTCCACTCTTTTCATAACAAGGCATTGGCATTTTTATTTTGAACAAACTCTTTCTTAAGAACAATTTTCACAATGTCGCCATTAGGCTCCTCCAGTAATATATGAGAGTAGGTTTGTTCGTCGTGGCTACTAACTGTTTGCTCATGAGTGCTTCCTGTACTTCTATCATTTAAAGAGTTACCCATTGAGTCGGCATAGTTGCTGTACTCTTGAATTAATATATTGGCACCATTAGAATTAATTATATAAGTTTTATAATGCTGTGCCTAAAGTGAGTTTAGCGCAATGAAACCAATAGCTATGGCTAAATAAGCAAATCTTTTCATAATGGTATGTTTTGACAGATGATTTTCAAAATTAGTAAATGCTTGTAGGAGATAACTTTAATGAATTGTTCTCGATCATAAACAGATTTGTGTTTTTTTTAATTGGTGAATGGGTTATGCTGCTTACAGAGTGTTACCTAAAACCAATTAAAGAGGGACCAAATTCGGATCCTATATCCGAATTTGGTCCCTCTTTAATC
>CAMTOX010000347.1 GCA_947074225.1 uncultured bacterium | reverse complement strand
ATGCCATCATAGTAAAACAACAGGTACAATAAAAAGAAATCAAATAGAAAGCAAGAAAAGACAATTGATAGAAAAATTGAGATAATGAAAGGAAAGAGATAGAGGAATGTCTTGAATGGATGTTTGAGTAAGAGGAATAGAGAAAGTTATGCCTAAGCTAAACGTTGCGAATGGAGATGAGAGACATGAAAGTATTATATACAAACTGAGAGAAATATATAACATAAAGAGAAAAACTATATATGGCAAAGAAGAAAGAGGCGGTAGCCGAACCATTAGAGAAACAGTTATGGAAAGCAGCCGATAAATTGCGTAAAAACATAGATGCTGCAGAGTATAAGCATATTGTTTTAGGTTTAATATTTTTGCGATACATCTCCGTATCGTTCGAGGAGTTGTATGCAAAATTACAAAGTGAAGTTGAACAAGGCGCCGACCCCGAGGATAGAGAGGAGTATAAGGCTGAGAATGTCTTTTTTGTTCCTGCCGATGCCCGCTGGTCCTATTTGGTATCAAAAGCAAAAAATCCACTGATTGGTAAGTTTGTAGACGATGCCATGGATGCTATTGAAAAGGAGAACCCAATTCTTAAAGGTGTTTTGCCAAAAGTATTTGCACGACAAAATCTTGACCCTGCCAGTTTAGGTGAGTTGATAGATTTGGTGGGTAATAGCACCATTGCACAGGCAAGTACGAATAGTGCCGACCTTTTAGGTCATGTATTCGAATATTTCTTGGGTGAGTTCGCTTTGGCAGAGGGTAAAAAAGGAGGCCAATTCTACACTCCTAAATGTGTAGTAGAGCTATTGGTGAATATGCTTGAACCATATAAAGGACGTGTGTTCGACCCTTGCTGTGGCAGTGGCGGTATGTTTGTGCAGAGCGAAAAGTTTGTCGAAGAGCACCAAGGACGTATTAACGATATCTCTATTTACGGACAGGAGAGTAATCAAACCACGTGGCGACTCTGTAAGATGAACTTGGCTATTCGCGGTCTCGACGCCTCGCAAGTACGTTGGAATAGTGAGGGTTCGTTCTTGAACGATGCACACAAAGACCTTAAAGCCGACTATATCATTGCCAACCCACCCTTTAACGATAGCGATTGGAGTGGCGACCAACTACGGGGCGATGGTCGCTGGCTGTATGGCACACCACCGGCAGGTAATGCCAACTTTGCCTGGATACAACATTTTATCTACCATTTAGCACCAAGCGGACAGGCGGGCTTTGTTTTGGCCAAGGGTGCCTTAACCTCTAAAACCATCGGCGAGGGAGAGATACGCAAAAGCTTAATAGAACATGGGTTGATAGATTGTATTGTGAATCTGCCTGCAAAACTATTCTTGAACACACAAATTCCTGCTGCACTTTGGTTCTTAAGCCGCAACCGCACTAATGGCAATTTTAGAGATCGCAGTAAAGAGATCTTGTTTATTGATGCTCGCAATATGGGATATCTAATTAATAGACGCACCCGCGACCTCTCGCCAGACGATATTGATTTAATTTCCAATACTTACCATGCATGGCGCAATGTAGGAGGTGACTATGCCGATGTAGCAGGCTTCTGTGCCAGCGTTCCTGTAGAGCGAGTAGCAGAATTAGATTACGTACTAACACCAGGACGCTATGTAGGACTACCCGATGAGGAGGACGATTTCAATTTCGAGGAGCGTTTTACTGCACTGCGCAATGAGTTTGCAGAACAACTGCTTGAAGAGGAGCGGCTGAATAAACTTATTAATGAGAATCTTGCAAAGATAAAACTATAGAGCTAAGGAGAGGTATCAATACTTAACCGCAAACATAGTTAACAATCAATATATCAACGGCGACTATCATTTTCGTGAGGTCACGAAAATAGTCAAATTCAGATGTCATTCTAAACATACAGTCCAGATATATAGCTCATACATTGAAGATGCATTATTCAATATTAAGAGCAAGTAGAAAAGCAAGAGACACTAAAAAACAATATATGTTATCAAAATTAGATGAACAGGTATGAGTGAATGGAAAGAGTATAAATTAGGGGATGTAGCTGTTATAAAAGGAGGCAAACGTTTACCTAAAGGTGAATTATTAGTCAATTATGAAACATCACATCCATACATCCGTGTTACGGATATGTCAAACAAATGGATTAATAAAGACAATTTATTATTTGTAGAACCACATATACAAAAATCTATATCTAGGTATATAGTAAATACTGGTGATGTAATAATGTCAATAGTGGGTAGTATCGGATTAGTTTCAAGGATTACTAAAGAACTTAATGGAGCTAATTTGACGGAGAATTGTGTGAAAATTTTAACTAAAAAAAACTTATTAGATGATGACTATTTATACTATTATCTGAAATCTCCGATGGGGCAAGAAGAAATAGAGAAAAGAAATGTCGGAGCAGTACAACCTAAGTTACCAATTTATAACATTAATGATATTGATATTCTATTACCATCTTTAAGTGAACAAAAACAGATAGCAGGAATATTAAGTTCTTTGGACGATAAGATTGATTTATTGAACCGTCAGAATGCAACATTAGAAGCAATGGCGGAAACGCTGTTTAGGCAGTGGTTTGTGGAGAATCCTAAGGAGGAGTGGAAAGAGGGGAAATTGGGAGATCTGCTTAATATAACGATTGGAAGAACACCTCCTAGAAAAGAAAGCAAATGGTTTTCTACTGAACCAACAGAAATAAAATGGATTTCTATCAAAGATATGGGAAAAGAAGGAATTTTTATATCTGAACCAGATCGGAAGAGCACACGACTGAACTCCAGTCACATTCAGCAATATCG
>CAMTOX010000346.1 GCA_947074225.1 uncultured bacterium | reverse complement strand
TCTCACAGGAAAGTCAATCGTTGTCCACACACACAGCACCGCACCAGAACTCCACCATCGCCTACACTCTTTCCCTCCACGGCGCTACTCCGAACTCATTCGACTCTACACAGCTATTCTCACGTGGTGGAATCCGCCATATTCAGGCGTGGAACTTAGCAGAGGTTCTGAAATAATATCTGTTACAAAGTATGATTATAGAGTTTCTGACCTAAATTCAATTTCGGTCCTAGGTATCGAGAAGATGGCTAACAGTTGAATAATACTCGTTAGCCATTTTTGGGATCAAGTACAATAGCCGGTGGGAAATAAAATCGTAGTGTTTATCTTTGCATGATGAAAGAAGCAGTAGATCCATTACAATTAATATTACCAGCTGAGATTTATCAATACTTCAGCTTAGTGTCAACTCATGCCTCAGAAACGGAAATTCATTTATATTTAGATGAGAAATCAATACCACCCAAAGAGGGTTTATATAATTCGAAGGGCTTTACAGAGCAAGCGATTATTCATGACTTCCCACTTCGTGGCAAACCTGTTTATCTGCATATCAGAAGGCGCAAATGGCTAAATATAAAAACAGAAGAAATAGTAACAAGCAGCTATAATCTGTCGCATCTGGGAACTCAAATTACACGTGAGTTTGCAGATTTTTTAAAAGGTATCTATAGAGAGTAGTACACTAAGTATAAAAACAATCGGTGAATTCTATGGCATTGATGGTAAAAGACTACAGCTTCAATACAAAGAACATCTATCGGATTACCGAACATGGGATCAACGCTCTCATGCTGCCGAATATGTCCTATTTAAACAGAATATAGGAACTCATCTTTCAATGGATGAGACCTGTTTATCACAAGGTGAATTATACACACTGGTAACCAATAAATCAGGCAAAGGCCGGAAAGGTTCTTTAGTGGCAATGATAAAAGGGACAAAGAGTAGTACCGTGATAGAGCACTTAAGTAAACTTCCTCGTTATATGCGGCTTAAAGTGAAAGAAATAACAATTGATTTATCGCAATCCATGCTTCTTATCGCTAAAAAATCATTTCCAAATGCAACCATTGTATCGGATCGTTTTCATGTGCAAAAGCTTCTAAGTGAAGCCATGACAGATTATCGTACAGATTACAGATGGCAAGCCATCGATGAAGAAAATGAACTCATCAAAAAGGCTAAAGAGAAAGGTAAAACCTACAAACCAAAAGAGTTTGAAAATGGCGATACACGTCGGCAATTATTAGCCAGAAGTCGGCATATAGTAATGACACATTTTTCGAAATGGACATCTACTCAAAAAGAACGTGCCGCTATATTGTTCCGTGAATATCCAGCTTTAAAAGAGGCTTATGATGTCTCTATGGGCTTGACACATATTTATAATAATACAAAGGAGAAAGGGGTTGCTCTAAAGGAGCAATCTTAGTTAATAAATCTTCTATCTGTTTAAAGTTAGACTCCTTATCTTCCCAAACAATATCTGTTGAACATAACGTTATATACATCTTATCTTTTATAAATTTTATTTACAACCATTGCAATTGCACCATCTCCTGTAACATTACAAGCAGTGCCAAAACTATCCATTGTAATATATAAAGCTATCATTAATGCTTGCAAATTTTCATCAAATCCTAACATAGATGATAATAAACCTAGTGCTGCCATTATTGCTCCTCCTGGAACTCCTGGCGCAGCTACCATTGTTAAACCAAGCATAAAAATGAACCCTGCAAATATATTTAATCCAAAAGGCATATCATTCATCCATAAAATTGCAAAAGCACACGCTACAATTTTTAATATGCTTCCCGATAAATGAATAGTAGCACAAAGTGGTACCACAAACCCTGCCACATCTTCATTAACACCATTTTTTACAGCTTGTTTTAATGTTACTGGTATAGTAGCAGCTGATGACTGCGTTCCTAGAGCTGTCATATAAGCTGGGAACATATTTATTAATGCTTTAAAAGGATTCTTTTTTGTAACTACACCTGCTAATAAAAATTGTAATAATAATAATAATACATGCATTACAAATATCACAATTATTACTCTAACAAATAAAGAGAGTATTCCCCCTACTTGCCCTTCTGCACCAATTATTAAAAATACTCCAAATATATATATTGGAAGAAAAGGTATAATTGCATTAGAGATTAATTTAGTTATTAGATCTCTAAATTCTATTAATGTATTTTTAAAATAATTACCATTTACAACTGATAATCCTAATCCTAATATAAAAGCAAATATTAATGATGATGTTACACTCATTAAAGGGGGCATATCAACAGTGAAATATGGTGATATAGAGGTAGCTGTATCATGATTAAAAGTTAATGCAGAGGAATTTTTTACTAATATGAGTGGATATGTTAAATCACATGTAAAGTATGAGAAGAATCCTGCAAATATTGTTGAGCCATAAGCTATTAATGCCGTAATTCCTAATAATTTGCCTGCTCCATTACCTAGTTCTGCAATTCCAGGGGCTACTAAACCTAATATTATTAATGGAATTACAAACCCTAAAAAATTCCCAAAAAATGAATTTACAGTAGCAAAAACTCTTGTTAATGCATCGGGGAAAAAAGTGGAACATAATATACCTAGAGCTATTGCAATAATAATTCTAGTTAACAAACCTATTTTATTAAAATTGAATCTCATAATTAATCTTTATATTTTTTTTCTCCATTTTTTAATACTCGTACTCCCCACTCCCCATTTGACTTAGCCCCAGTCCTATGCATCATACCTTTATTAAATTCCATAGAAATTATACCATTTTTATCTACAC
>CAMTOX010000345.1 GCA_947074225.1 uncultured bacterium | reverse complement strand
GAGCCGATAGTAACATCATACTATCGGCTCTCTATATTAACTCTATTTTTAATAGCGTTACTTTAAAGGTATTCTTTTATAATTTATCTTTTCATTGGTTCATATTTTATTTGACTATCTTGAGGGTATGATCTCTTGTTTTAATGATATAGATACCATTTGGATAGCTACTCATATGAATATCGCCCTCTTTAATAGTAATCATCTCTCCAATGATATTGAACAGTATTATTGTTTCGTTGTCTGGGTTTTGTATAATCTCTCCATCAAAGAAAATATTAGAAAGGGTAGGTGTTATTACTTGTGTTGATGTCCCGCCAGTTGTTACCGATATTTGTTCCGACCAATTAGAATATCCTCCATTGTCGCCACTTGCTTTAACTCTATAGTGATAGGTTATTGCAGAATCCAGATTAGATAAGGTATAGTAGGTGTTGGCTGTTGAGAAAGGCGATCCGACTATCATTGTGTCGTTGCTAACAGCAATACTATCTAAGAAGAATCGTGCTCTGTTTGCCTGTATGCCTGCAAAAGTAATTTGACTTGTTGTATTCATATTGTTTATAGTAATGTTTCTCCAAGCAAATTGTGCGCTATCAATAGGCACTACAATAGAGTCTGCAGCAGTACCTCCGTTATACGATAGTGTAGCTCCTTCAGAAATAGTGACGACGATATTACGTGCATCTCCTCCCCAGCTACCAGCTCTAAATTTCAGGTTGTAGTTGCCACTGTATCCCAATGCCGGTGTTGTTGCCGAGCCTCTATTACTGCTTGTACCAAGTTTAATACAGTGGTCGCCTCCACTTACCCGAGTTAGTGTCCATCCACTCAATGATACAGTACCTGTGGCAACATTTCCACTCCATTGGTTGTCATTACCTCCGGTAGAGGTTTGCGAATCGAAATTCTCTACCAATGCAATGTTGCCATGCCATACCTGAAGTTCGTATGTGTTGGCGTTAGTAACACTATCCCAATTGGCAGTAAATCCGTCTTTAGTGATATTTGTTGCTACATTCACTTTTGGAGCATCTAAAGTTACTCCAGTAGCTTCGCCACTTACAACGATATAGATGTTGTCTGTAAGTCCACCGCCTGTAATATATACCACTCCTTCTGAAATTCCTGCTGCTTGTGGACGGTAGGTAACATAGATGGAGTCAGCAATAGAGCCATTAATAGGGATTAATGTGTCGGGGGTGACAGAGTACTCATAACTGTCGTTAGTCCTGACATAGAGGTCGCTTGTTAAGTTCTCTCCTTGTAAGTAGAACGATTTTGTGAGTGATGTGGTGTTAACAATGATACCGAAATCGATAGAGTCGACTGTTAAACTTGTAGTTACTGTAGGTGTTGTGTTTTCAAGATTCGGTACTTGTTGTGCTCCTACGGTAGTGTAGCTAAAAAGGGTTGCAATTGCTAAGGCAATTGAACAAAGTAGTTTTGTTTTCATGTTCTTTCTATTTTATAGTGTATGTAATGTTCACTATGAGATGTTTAAATATCAATGCGTCAATTTTTATACCAATAATTTTAAAATAGAAAGTTCTTTCTCTTATGCTCAAATACAGTTCTCTCTGTTTTGTTTCATATTTTTGTTTGAATATTAAAGCGGGGAGCAGTGAAAAATGTAGCTAAAGGAAACGGCAATGTATTAAAAAGGAGCGACTATTTAGCTTGTTGCTTTTTGAATTGTGTGAATAGATGTTACTGCTTATACAATGTTACTGCCTATTTTGATTAGTCAGTTTTTTGGCTTTTATAGACCCATATATTGTTTATTTACCAACTATAGCATATTATTTCAATGGGGTGCTATAAAGAAGAGCCACTCATACCAATTTCAGATGAATGGTATGAGTGGCTAATATGTTTTATTTCTAATTGTACTTCTTTCTAAAGATTAGAAGTTAATAGTAAAGGCTAGTAGCACTACTCCAGAATAGATACCTAATCTATAAAGCATGGCTAGGTGTCTTCTGTCGTTAGTTTTGTGGAATAGATAGTCTACTCTGAACAAAGATATGATAAGCAGTGCAATGCTGATAAGCATTAGAAGTGTTGATGTGTTTCCTTCAACGAAACGCATTAATATGGCAAAACATGCAAATGCGAGCGCAAAACCGGAGATGACATAAACAAGTTTTGCTTGTTTAATAGTCGCTACTTCGTGGTTAAAAACTGGGTTTAAATCTCCTTTCACCGCGCCTTGAATGGTTAGGAAGAGGTAGTAGGCTATCATTGCTAAAACGCCAATAGTCAACATGATTTCACCATGTTGTATTTGTAGTAAAAAAAGTGCAAGCGCACATGCAGTATAGCCTCCTAAAATAGGTTCAATAGTCTGCTTCATATTGATAAATCTTTTAGTGTGTACCATAATTATACGTGGCAAAATTAGTTTTTTTTCTTTATTTCTATTCAAATATTGGGCAAAAAATTCTCATAACTTCAAATTTTGTGCATTTTCTTACTTTTTATTCTACTTTATACAACATCGCAGTATAAAATTAAAATAGTTTATAAATATTGATTCATAAGTAAATGAATCGTGTATTATATTTAATAGTGCTACAACTTTTTTGATTTCTCTGAATAGTGTTGTCTATTCTCAATATTGCCTATGTTTTTTTAAATTGCTTGTAAGTTGAATCTATTATGGGAATATTTTATTTATCTTTGTAGCATTATTTATTTGCCACATACTCAGATAACTAATGAGTAGGCCGTGTGCTTGGTCAACCACGTAAAAAACAAGAATTTATGAACAAACAATTATCAGTACCTTTCATGCTGTTGGGTATCGTGTTTACGGTATG
>CAMTOX010000344.1 GCA_947074225.1 uncultured bacterium | reverse complement strand
TCGCTTAAGGTGTTAATCATTCGCTGGGCTAAGTTCTCTATATTGACCAAAGAGAGGGCGCGTTGAGCTGCTGCTTCGGCTGTTTGAGAGTGTGAAACCCAAAAACCGGCATACGGACTACGACCTAATGATTGAAACTGGGTAGACGTCATGCTGTAAACCTCGCGTGTATCGTATAGCAGTTAGCCACTACATTTGGCCAGGTATTTAGTCTTAGATTCTTTGATCTCCGTATATTCAGTATAATAATATTTAGATTAATAAATACTAGTAAAATGAGGATTTTATTACTACGAGCATAAAAATAGCTTGTATTGACAAGAAAGGCAGTAACTATTTATACCCCTTACGCTCATTTTCTTTAAAGTAGGCTTCAATGGCTTTGCGACTACAAATAATCGCCTTTATTGTTTCGATAATAAAGATAGTGATTTTTCGAGAAAAGGTGTAAAGATACTTTGAAGTTTTCGGATTCTGCGCCTCTATATCCGCCCATCCAAAAGCAAGAAGACTTCTAAGTTGCTGATTTAGCATAACTTAGAAGCCTTCTTTCTGAGGTTCCTGGCGGATTCGAACCGCCGTAAACGGTTTTGCAGACCGCTGACTAAACCACTCATCCAAGGAACCCTGTCTTCAACGGGTACAAAGGTAATACTTTTTTTGTATTCTCAAAACAGAAAATGACACATTACGTTATTTTTTATCCCGCCTACCTTCTATCTGTTTCACCAAGTGGCGTTTATATTTCTCCTCTGCCTCAAAATAGTTATATATTTTACTGGGAGAGAGAAAAGTTACCAACTTATTATAAAAGTCTCGTGAGTACTGCTCTTGTTTTGCTATCTCAGAGTTTATAATATCTAAAGCATTCTGATATTCCTGCTCATTATTCATTGGTGCCCTACGCACGGTCATCAGAATCAGACGTGAATCGTCCATCTGTTTGCGATATTCATCATAGATGGGCCAAAATAGCTTTACTTCGGCATCGGTAAAATTCACCTGCCGATTAATAAAGGCCACTTTCTCTTTATGCATATGTTTTCGACACTCCGGACGTTCTGAGAACGGAGGTTCCCCACCTCGTGGATGCGGACCCGGTGGCTGAGCCACCAAACCACATATGGCAAACCATGTAAACAAAAAGAGTAATTTAAATTTCATATACTTTAAGTTTAATCGTTACTATATAAATCATTATTAGCTAATATCACCTCTATCAACTCCTCTTCACTCAGCTCCTGAATCACAGTATCAATATAAAGGTCGGAAGCTAAATACTCCATATTCTTCTCCTCTATAGTATCCTGCATATAAACAAATCCAAAACCGACTAAGAATATACCGGTAAATACTGCCGCTGCATACACCCATGAACGCCAACGATTCCATACCACGCGAGTGGTCGATAGATGCTGTTGCTCAAATTGTGAAGCAAAATCCTCAAAATAGTTCTCTGGCACTTCAAAGCCACTCTTTTTTGAGTATTGGTCAATTAGTGTTGTCTTTTCCTTATCCATAGTAATTGTTTGACTATAGTGAATATAAAACGTTTAATCGCTATCTGTTAAATAATTCTCTATTTTCTTCACTGCATGATGATAAGAGGCTTTCAACGCTCCTACAGAGGTTCCTAAAATCTCCGACATCTCTTCATAAGTAATATCATCATAATATTTCATATTGAACACCAAACGCTGTTTTTCAGGGAGTGTCAATATAGCCTTCTGCAATTTCTCTGCCGCTTCATCGCCATCAAAGTAACTATCGGCCGAAAGCTTATCAAAGAGCACATCTTCAAAATCGCTCGACGATACCACATTCTTCATACGTTGAGAAGCTAAGAAGGTTAATGACTCGTTTGTTGCTATACGATAGAGCCAAGTAAAAATCTGACTCTCGCCACGAAAATTATCCAAACCTTTCCACGCTTTTATAAACGTATTTTGAAGTATGTCGTTAGCATCTTCATGATCAAGAACCATTTTACGAATATGCCAATAGAGACGCTCTTGCGTTAAACGCACTAAATCGGCAAAAGCCTTGGCACGTTTGGCGGGCTTTTGCAACTCCTGCGACACTATTTGCAACTGTTCTTTATCCATAAAATTCAATATGCTACAAAAATAGCGATAATTTGCCATTATTTTTGATTAAAACAAGTTATCTTTGCAAACAATTGCACAAACTTGCGCTTAACTTGCTCATAATACGGATAATGATGTGCAACCATTTTTTTATCATCTCTAAAAGACAATAGTTTATGTCACACTTAACAAAAGGTAGTATTGAATTCCTTACTGTAGCCATTGAGACCTGTAAATTCATAGAAAAAGAAGAGATCGAATCAGATTTATTTGTCGATACTATGCGCAAACTTCTTCCTTTGCTCTATCTGAAAGCTTCCATGGCAGAAATACCAACAATATTTATGTATGATGAAGAACCGGAAAGATTTGTGAGCGAACAAGATTATGAACAACTCAGAGAACGCATTGCTCTACTTCTAGGAAATGCTGATCAGTACCTTACTGCTATACATCCGGATATTGCACTTAGCGACACCACTATTGTAGCAACCATTTCTGAAGATATTGCCGACATCTATCAAAATCTTAAAAACTTTGTTTCTATTGGACAATTGGGTAATGAAGACCTCATGAACGATGCCCTTATTCTTTGTCTTACAGAATTTAAAAATTATTGGGGCACTAAACTTCTCTCGGCGCAATTGGCGCTTCACCTCATTTGGTGCGGTGTTACTAAAATAAACGATGATAACGAGAACAAAAAAACTTCTGAATTTTGATACTCTATCCTGAAAATATCGACAAACAAGAGGTTGCTACACT
>CAMTOX010000343.1 GCA_947074225.1 uncultured bacterium | reverse complement strand
ATGTGTAGAAAGAATTGGTTATTTTCTGGAGTCTGTAAAGTTTTGCCAAGTCGGTAGTTAAGACGAAATCGGCATTAACTTTTAAGGTGCCATCTACCCTGTATAGTTCTTGTTCTTTGGAAACTGGATAAGCATTAATCATGGATTCAGAGGGTGTAAATTGCTTCCATCCATTGTTTTGATTTACTTCTGAGGCAAAGGTTAGCCAGAACGATCGGAATGGTGCAGAGGCAGAATAGGCATACGGAAATTCAGAAGGTATTGGAGTAAAAGGGATCATTTGTTTTCTTGAGGCACAGCTAACAAATAATAAAGTTGCGAACAATAAAAATATTACTTTTTTCATGATTTAAAGTTTAGTTCGCAAAAGTAATAAAATCAGATAATTATGCACT
Organism: uncultured bacterium; assembly: GCA_947074225.1. Classification (GTDB taxonomy): domain Bacteria; phylum Bacteroidota; class Bacteroidia; order Bacteroidales; family Paludibacteraceae; genus CAMTOX01. The sequence goes on along the minus strand of CAMTOX010000343.1, from coordinate 2,462 downwards.
ACTATGAGAGTGAAAAAATCACAACAAAAGAAAGTACAATGAAAGATTAAACTATACTTAACTCTATTTTATTAAAAGTATCTTTATGTATTGCAAAACGATTATCAATACGATAACCAACCACCCAAACCACCTGTTGATTAGAGATTAAAACATAGATATTCTCCTTTTCTATGGGCGAAAGTTTTAAATCGGTAATAAAATCGCTAATTTTCTTTCGACCTTTCATTCCGAATGGGTAAAAGTAATCGCCATGTCGCCACTTACGTAACTGTAATGGGAAGGATAATTTAGAGGCATCGAGTAGTGCTTTTCGTGGCGATTTATCGATAACAAAAGTGTTGTTTTCTTTAATAAAAGAGAGTTGAATTTGTGGTTTAGAACCATAAATTCCTTCAATAAGCGGGATATTGAGTAGTGCTTGATTTGGAGACAGCTCTTTTTCTTGTAGAAATAGTACTGCTCGGCTATGGATAATAGCATTATTGCGAGAGTCGAACCGTTGTCCGGAACTCTCGGCATCGCAGCGCAACATCTGCTCAATTTGCTGCTGTGAGAATCCATATTGATGCAACCACTCAAAGAGCAATGTTTCATGTCCAGGGTAGCTACGGAGAATTGAGAGGTCATAGCAGAGCGCCTCCCCTTGCTGATAGCACACCTCTTGAAATATCTTTTCCGAGGCCCATTGTACAATTGCATTGGCATCGTCCATGCGTTTGGCAGTAGAAAGGATGGTATCGGTAAGCGATGGATTAATCTCTTGTAGCTGTGGTATTACATCTAAACGGAGTTTATTACGCCTATAAATAGTTTCTAAATTAGTAATATCGTTGCGATAAGAGAGGTTATATTCTTGAATATAGTCAAGAATATCGGCTCTGGTAACTCCTAAAAGCGGTCGGAGAATGTTATCTCTTTTAGCACGCATACCACTTAACCCTTTTAGTCCACTACCGCGAAGAAGATTTAGAAAGAAGGTTTCTACGGCATCGTCGGCATGATGTCCTACTACAATATAGGCACACTCTTTCTTAGAGCGAAGCTGTTCAAACCATTCGTATCGTAGTTCACGTGCAGCCATCTCTATAGAGATACCTCTTTGTGAAGCAATCGTTTCTGTATCGAAGTCTATTTTCTGAAAATCGAAAGCATACTGCTCGGCTAAGTTTTGTACAAACAAAGCATCGGCATCAGACTCTTCACCTCTGAGATGGAAGTTACAGTGCGCTACAACCACATCATAATGTAAGCGCCATAAAAGATGAAGCAGCACCGAGGAGTCGGCACCGCCACTCACCCCTACCAATAATTTTGCCTCTTTTGGTAGCAGTGCTTGTTCTTTTATGAAACGTTCAATATGCATTTTATGGTGTTCTTTATGCGTCTCCACCACCGAAATGGTTCACTGGAGGCATCATAGTTTTATTGGCATCTATTTTTATTTTACCATTCTGAGCCTCGAATCGTGATACATTCTCCTGTAGAGCCATCAACAGACGTTTAGCATGTTCGGGGGTAAGAATAATACGCGATTTTACATTTGCCTTAGGAGTTCCAGGCATAATGCGAATAAAATCTACCACAAATTCTGAACTTGAATGCGATATAATGGCCAAGTTTGAATAGATTCCTTCGGCAATTTCTGGTGTTAATTCAATCTGTAATTGTCCGTCTTTTGGTTCCATAGTTATTATTTTTATAAGATTAATTTTTCACATCAAAGATAAATATTTTATCTTTGATTACAAAAGTTCTTGAGCTTCTATTCTGTTGTGTTCTCCTCCTCGCCAAACTCCCAATCGTCGTCCATAAAGTATGGAGTAACATCAACAAACTCTTCTAAGTCTCTTCTCTCTTTTTTTGTTGGACGTCCGGTTCCACGAGCTCGCCCTGCTGCCTGGTCCATCTTTACAAGTTCAAGGAGTTCTAATTGGTCGGGGGTAGTAACATGTTCCATATATCCCGGTACCAATTTGGCATTCATTCTATTCTGTGTCAAGGCTATTACCTTAAAGGAATAGAGCACTGGAGGACGTTTCACCTGAATAGTGTCGCCCACTTTTATTACTCTAGACGCCTTCACTTGAGTTCCACCTATCAACACTCGGCCTTTCTTGCAGGCCTCAGTGGCCTGTGTACGTGTTTTAAAGACGCGTACAGCCCACAACCATTTATCTACTCTTACTTCCATATTGTCTATCTAAGAATGTGCTAAGATACACAAAACGCAACTTAAATCCAACGGAATGTTATGTTGCGTTTCTGTATATTTTTATTTATTATTTTATTGATTCATGGTATTATTAAGTCCTTCTAATCAGACACTTTTTATCATCTCAATATCCACCTCAATACGTTTCTGTAGTTCTTCACGCTCTTTTTGCGTAAACTGTCCTAATCACTATTCTTCTTTTCCACCCTTTTGTTAGTCATTGTCAATACCCCATACTTGAATAGCC
>CAMTOX010000342.1 GCA_947074225.1 uncultured bacterium | reverse complement strand
CAGCTAAAAAAAGCAAACAATAATATCTTAGAAACTAGAAACAAAGATATTCTATAATAAAACATCCTAACAAATAGACTACATAATATTATACCTATGGAAATCTTAGTATTCACCTGCGGTAGCTCATCAATAAAGTATAAACTTTATAATATGACCAGCAAAGTGGTGTTGGCACAAGGTGGAATTGAAAAGATTGCTTTACCCGACTCTTTTCTTAAGTTCACTTTGCCCGATGGCAATAAAACAGTAATAGAAAAATATATTCCTGAACATTCAGAGGGTATTCAGCTCATTCTTGAGGTGCTTACAAGCGAAGAGTTTGGATGTATTAAATCGCTCGACGAGATTAATGCTGTGGGTCACCGTTTAGTGCATGGTGGTGAGAAATTCAATAGCTCAGTGCTTATCACTCCAGCGGTGATAAAGCAAGTTGAAGAGTGTATTGACCTTGCACCTCTACACAACCCTGCAAACCTTAAAGGAGTTGCTGCTATTACCAAGATTCTTCCTAATGTTCCTCAAGTAGGTGTGTTCGATACTGCATTTCACCAAACCATGCCTGCCTATGCTTATATGTATCCACTACCTTATAACTATTATGAGGAGTATGGCATACGTCGTTATGGTTTCCACGGAACAAGTCATAGATACGTTTCTAAACGTGCCTGCGAATTCTTAGGTATGGACTATAAAAATAGCCGTATCATTACTGCACACATTGGTGGTGGTGGCTCTATTACTGCTATCAAGAATGGTGAATCTATTGATACCTCTATGGGGCTTACACCTGTTGAAGGGTTAATGATGGGCACTCGTTGCGGCGATGTTGACCTTGGTGCAATGACTTATCTTATGGAAAAAGCACAACTCTCGGTGAGCGATGTTAACAATATCATCAACAAAAAGAGTGGTGTTATTGGAATCTCTGGAGTATCAAGCGATATGCGCGATATTGAAAATGCTGTAGCAGCCGGTAACGAACGTGCTAAATTAGCACTCGACATGTTTGAATACCGTATTAAAAAATATATTGCTGCTTTTGCCGGAGTATTGAATGGAGTAGATATATTAGTATTTACTGGTGGAGTAGGTGAGAACCAAACCTATACTCGCCAATATGTTTGCGATGGATTAAAATACTTAGGTATTGAGATAGATAATGAGTTGAATAAGGTATTACGTGGAGAAGAGAAAGAGTTGTCTACCCCTAATTCTAAGGTTCGTGTTGTTGTAATCCCTACCGACGAGGAGTTGACCATTGCTTCAGATACATTGGAAATTGTAGAGAAACTATAAGAGTGCTGTTTTTACCATCAAATTTAAATTAAAACAATTAACTTTATAATTATCTTTTATGAACTACAAAGTAATGACAGCCGACGAGGCTGCTGCCTTTATTAACAATGGAGACATTGTAGGCTTTAGTGGATTTACCCCTGCCGGTTGCCCTAAAGTGGTGCCTACTGCTATTGCTAAACGTGCTGAAGCAGCACATGCAGAAGGAAAACCTTTTAAAATTGGTATGTATACTGGCGCTTCAACAGGCGATTCTCTTGACGGAGCTTTAGCAAGAGCAAATGCTGTAGAGTTTAGAACTCCTTACCAATCGTCTAAAGATATGCGTAATGCATTAAACCGTCAGGATGCTCACTATTTTGATATGCACCTCTCGCACCTAGCACAAGAGTTACGCTATGGCTTTATGCCAAAACCTAAATTTGCTATCGTAGAGGCTTGCGATATTACCGATAATGGGGAAATTGTTCCTACTTCAGGTGTGGGTATTCTTCCAACTATTTGCCGATTGGCCGATTATATCATTGTAGAATTAAACGCTGCACACCCTAAAGCATTGCGTGGCATGCATGATATTTACGAACCAAAAGATCCTCCTTGTCGCGAAGCTATACCTGTTTACACAGTACAAGACCGTTGCGGCTTACCATATGTAAAGGTCGATCCTGCTAAGATTATTGCTGTTGTTAAAACAGATTTACCTAACGAAGTGGGTGGATTCTCTCCTGTGGACGAGGTAACAGCTAAAATTGGTGAGAATGTAGCTAACTTCTTGGCAAGTGAAATCAAGGCAGGACGTATTCCTGAATCGTTCTTGCCTATACAATCTGGAGTGGGTAATATTGCAAATGCTGTACTTGGTTCTTTAGGATCTAACCCAGATATTCCTCCGTTCGAAATGTATACAGAGGTAATTCAAGATGCCGTAATTGGACTTATGAAAGAGGGTAACTGTAAATTTGCTAGTGGATGCTCTCTTACCGTTTCTCAACCGGTGCTCGACGAAGTTTATGGCGACTTAGAATTCTTTAAAGAACGCATTGTATTGCGTCCGCAAGAAATCTCTAACAGCCCTGAGGTAGCACGTCGTTTAGGATTAATAACCATCAATACAGCTCTTGAGGCCGATATCTTTGGTAATATCAATTCTACTCACGTCTTAGGAACTAAAATGATGAACGGTTTAGGTGGCTCGGGCGATTTTACCCGTAACGCTTATATCTCTATCTTCACCACCCCTTCAACTGCTAAAGGTGGTGCTATTAGCGCTATTGTGCCTTACGTTTCGCACATGGACCACTCTGAGCACTCTGTGAAGATTTTAATTACCGAACATGGTGTTGCCGACCTTCGAGGTAAATCGCCTATTCAACGTGCACACGAAATTATTGAGAAGTGTGTAGCTCCAGAATATCGCGACATGCTTCGTAGCTATTTAGATAAAGCCCCACTTTCGCACACCCCAATGAATTTGAACAACTGTTTTGAAATGCACCAGATCGGAGAGCACCCGTCTGAACTCCAGTCACATTCAGAAATCTCGTATGCCGCCTTCTGC
>CAMTOX010000341.1 GCA_947074225.1 uncultured bacterium | reverse complement strand
TCTACACTATAGCCTACACTCTTTCCCTACACGACGCTCTTCCGATCTAAACCTATTCCGATGAGTATAAATAAGGTGTTGTTGATTATGGTTATTACATTAGTTGTAACTAAATATAATGTAGAAGCAAATGTGGTAGCAACGTCATGTTGCTACGTAATAGCTATGAGAGAGGAACCTGCAAACAATTTGGAACCTAATCTAACTACTCTATCCAATGACGAGAGAGGTAGTGAAAATGCACTATGGCCCAACTCTTCACATAATCCACGTAATAGCCTTAGGGATGCATTAGGTGAAAATAGTGATGCTAATACTGCCTTTTACTCCATAGCTAATGTTGGCGATTCTGTAACAACAACTATTGAATCTAATGGCGATGGTTCTATTGAAAATTTAAGTATTCATGGAGATACTGCCAATGTAGTGGTAGCAGAGAATAATCCATTTATAACCACCGATGTCGATAAAATTAGTTATCATGTGGAGATAGATACCGATGCTGAGAGTAAAACCCTTCTGGAGATTTTAGATAAGGTGCCATTGATTACAGTGGATGGCGATGATGAGATTCGGGTTCGTGGAAGTAGCACTTTTAGTGTTTACGTCAATGGCAAATATAATAGCATGATGAGTAGTAATCCGGCAGAGATTTTTAGAAATATGCCGGCAAATACCATCAAGAAAGTGGAGGTGGTTACCAATCCAAGTTCTCGCTATGAGGCCGAAGGAGAGGGCGAGGTATTACTCATTGAAACCAACGGCAGTTCTACACTCTCGGGATATAATCTAATCTTAAATGGCTTTGCCTTTAATATTAGACAAGGAGGAGGAGTCTCTGGGACGGTGGCAGTAGGGAAATTTACCATTACGGCAAATTACACATATAGTTATAATAATGGTCGCGAAGCAGCCACCTATGGAAGCACATTGGCTGCCGGAGAACGTGCACAGTGTGCTTACGACCAATTTTATAACGGTAGAAATAAACGGGTGGGTAATTTCCAATATGGAAATGCCGAGGCAAGTTACGAGGTTGACAGTAAGAGACTTATATCGGCTAATTTTGGATTTAGAATACGCGATAACAACAATAAAGGGTATAACGACAACTGGGGACTTAGTGCCGATACTGTATATGCTAAAACGCTCTATGAGTATAAAAACGAGTTTAATAATAATACCGGAAGCAGCTTCTTTGAGGGAGGAGTAGGGTATCAACGTTCATTTAGCTCGCCCGAACAGTTCTTAACTATCTCCTATAAAATAAATAGTACCCCTTCTTTTACTAAAAATAGAACACTCTATGTATTGGGTCAAGAACCGGATGTTGCTTGGAGCGCCTTTTTATCTAATTTAAAAGATCAATATAATAATGAGCATCAGAATATGTTGGATAATATTTTTCAGGTCGACTTTTCAACACCCATAGCAACAAACCAATCTCTTGAAGCAGGAGTTCGATATATGTTGAGAAATAATAACTCTAAGAACGATCGTTATTTAATTACCAATCAGGGCGATATTTACAATGAAGAGCGCAGCATGCACTATAAACATGTAAACAACATTTTCGCACTCTATTTTAATTATGGCATTAAAGTAAAACAGTTCTCGGCTAAGGCAGGATTACGCTATGAATATAACTTACAACATGTGAATTATATCTTGGGTCAAGGCACCGATTTTACTTCACATTTTAATGATTTCGTACCCTCGGCAACAATAGGTTGGTCATTAACCGATAAGTCAGCACTTGGAGCAGGGTATAACATGCGTATTGTCAGACCTACTATAGGCTATTTGAATCCTTATTTAAACGATAATGATCCGGTAAATATATCGCAAGGAAACTATAATTTAGAGAGTGAGAAGGTAAATACCGTAAATGTAAATTATAACCTGTTTACCGATAAGGTCAATGTAAATTTGTCGTTGGATTACATTTTTATAAACAATGCTATTCAAGGTGTGAGCTCTTTAATGAAGGATACCGATATTAAAGGGCTTCAAAATCCTTTAGGAATAGATGTTGTCTACTCCACGTATGAAAATAGTGGAAAGTCTAAAACGCTCTCTTTGAAAGGTTTCTTAAGTTGGAATATAGCCAAGAGCTCCCGTTTCTATATGAATGTTACTGGAAATTATGTGGCATTGCAAGCTACAGAGCTAAGTAATTCGGGTTTCTCGGCACTGCTTTTTGGAGGTTTCCAACAATCGTTTAAATATGATTGGGCGTTAAATTTAAATCTTATCTATGCATCCCCAACGGTAAAACTTCAGGGAAAAACTAACGATTTCTTAAATTATGGAATCTCTTTATCTAAATCTTTCTTCGATAAACGTTTCACAGTGACAGCACGTGCAACAAATATGTTTAACATGTACACTGTATTTCACGAGAGTAAATCGGGCTCTGACTTTATACAGGAGACCAATACACGGGTGTATAGATTTCAATATGGAATACGCTTAAGCTATAGATTTGGCGATTTGAAAACGAAAGTTAGAAAGGTACAGAAAAGTAGTTTGTCCGATGATGAAAAGAGCGACGCTACTGAAGCTTTGGTAGAATAGGGTAGAATGATTGGTTCAATATTCAGGCTTAGGGCGCAATAAGTTATACTTCTAATGTAAAATTAGCATTGTAATGATTTTATATTACTCATTATTAATATGTATGCATGGATAAGTATGTTGAAGCCTAAATGGCATACAAAATCAATTTCAGTTGCATGAAAATGATTCTTTGCATTAGTTTTTCAGTACCCTTTTAATGTTAATAATGAACAAAATAATTCCATGATGGTTGAAAAATAGCTCTATCTGCTAATGTTTTATTCATATAACACTTTAAATTATAGATTCTCTTCG
>CAMTOX010000340.1 GCA_947074225.1 uncultured bacterium | reverse complement strand
TTGGAGCATTGATTGTGAGTTTCACAGCCATGATCTCTTGTGTCTTATTTGAGTATCTTATACAGCGTTTCCTATTGCATGGTAAGACTACCATATTTAACGGTTCGGCACTATTGACAGGCCTTTTACTAGCCTTTAACTTACCATCTAATCTACCTATCTATATGATTATCTTAGGCTCTTTAGTAGCCATAGGTATTGGTAAGATGAGTTTTGGTGGCTTAGGCAATAATATCTTTAACCCAGCTCTAGTTGGCCGTGTATTCTTATTAATCTCCTTTCCTGCACATATGACTACTTGGCCAAGGCCAATGCCATTCAATATGAGTTACTTCGATGCAGAAACAGGAGCTACTATTCTTTCGGTTATAAAGGCACAAACTGCCGATGCTACTCCAACACATATAGATATGCTTATTGGTAATATGGGCGGTAGTTTAGGCGAAGTTTCTGCCATAGCACTTCTCATTGGGGGTATCTATCTGTTGATACGTAAAACCATTACCTGGCAAATTCCTGTCTCTATATTAGCAACGGTGGCACTATTTACTGCTATATTAGCTTGGGCTGATCCTCTACGTTTTGTTGGACCCGATATTCACCTATTAAGCGGTGGTTTACTCTTGGGTGCTATCTTTATGGCTACAGACTATGCCACCTCTCCAATGTCTCCTTGGGGACAGATTGTATATGGTATTGGTATTGGTGTTATCACGGTAGTGATTAGATGTTTCGGAGCATATCCTGAAGGGGTATCTTTTGCTATTCTAATTATGAATGCAGTGACTCCACTATTAAATATCTACATCAAGCCTAAACGCTTTGGTGAGAAGGTGAAACCTATTAAGCAAACTGCTTAATCTGTTCTATAATTAAATAGCATAACGAATTATCATCTTATAATGATTCCATAGAACGATGAAAAAATTAGAATCTACATTTTTAAATATGGTACTTGTATTGACTGTCATTACACTGATAGCTGCAGGTACGCTCGGTACACTTCATTCGGTGACCAAAGAGCCCATAGAACTCTCTAAGATTGCAAAACAGGAGGCTGCCATACAGCAGGTACTTGAAGGGTATGACCAATTAGATGAGCCTATTGAGGTAAATGGCATGCGCATTTTTAAAGCATACAATAATAAAGAGTTCGTAGGTGCTGCTGTAGAAGCTTCATCAAAGATGGGATTCAGCGGCGACATTCGCGTTATGGTAGGCTTTGATAAACAGGGCAATATTATTAACTATGCGGTGCTAGAGCAAAAAGAGACCCCTGGTTTAGGTACAAAAATGGTTGAATGGTTTAAGACAGACCGCGACAATCGCAGTGTTATAGGAAAGAATCCGGCTACAGATAAACTCACCGTAAAGAACGATGGTGGTACTGTCGATGCTATTACAGCGGCAACTATAAGTTCTCGTGCTTTCTTAGATGCTATAAATAGTGGCTATGCTGCATATGCCGAAGCCAATACCGCAGCACCCGAGCATGACTATGTTTCAGGAGCTACTCCAGCAGCGGAAACAGAAACAGACTCAGTTCAAGAGGTGATTGTTTCTGGAGAGACTATTGAAAATACCGATTCTATTAATACTCAAAATAACTAAGCCATGAGTTACTTAAAGACCTTTACGAATGGAATATTAAAAGAGAACCCTATTTTTGTTCTACTTTTAGGTATGTGTCCAACCCTTGGTACTACCACTTCTGCTATCAATGGTTTAGGAATGGGCCTTGCCACTACCTTTGTATTGATATGCTCAAACGTTGTAATCTCACTTATTAAAAACCTTGTTCCCGATAAAGTGCGCATTCCTGCATTTATTGTTGTTATTGCTACTTTCGTAACGATTGTACAGATGCTTATGGAGGCCTACCTTCCTGCTCTTTTCGATAGCTTAGGACTCTTCATACCACTTATTGTGGTGAACTGTGTGGTGCTAGGTCGTGCAGAGGCTTTTGCGGCTAAAAACAATGTTTTTAAATCACTACTTGATGGCGCAGGTATGGGATTAGGTTTTGCCTTTGCGCTAACATTGCTTGGTGCAGTGCGTGAACTCCTTGGTTCAGGTATGCTCTTTAATATGCCTATATTCCCTGAAGAGTATGGTATGCTTGTTTTTATCTTAGCTCCGGGTGCATTTATCGCTTTGGGATACCTTATTGCAATTATCAATAGACTTAAGAAGAAAGCATAATCTATTAGAGATTATATAGTAGTAACTTTTCTAAAAATATTATCATATGACCTATATTCTAATCATCGTTTCGGCAATCTTTGTAAACAATATTGTATTGTCGCAATTCTTAGGTATCTGTCCTTTCTTGGGCGTCTCTAAGAAGATTGATACTGCATTAGGCATGTCGGGTGCCGTAGCATTCGTTATGACCATTGCAACCATTGTAACTTATCTGATTCAGGTATTTGTTTTAGATGCATATAATATTGGCTATTTGCAAACCATAACTTTCATCTTAGTCATTGCAACTTTAGTGCAGTTGGTAGAGATTGTGCTTAAGAAGGTATCACCGGCTCTTTATCAGGCTTTAGGAGTATTCTTACCTCTTATTACAACAAACTGTGCCATTTTAGGTGTGGCTTTAATTGTTATTCAAAAAGATATGTCATTGTTAGTGAGTATTGTATATGCTATATCATCGGCCATTGGTTTTGGCGTAGCACTCGTTCTTTTTGCCGGTATACGCGAACAGCTTACTCTTATTAAGATGCCTAAAGGTATGGATGGTACTCCGTAGATTGGAAGAGCACACGTCTGAACTCCAGTCACATCCAGAAATCTCGTATGCCGTCATCTGCTTGAAAACAAACAACAGGTAGAAAACGAATAAGATACATATGTCTACAGCTACTCATGTA